>DATMTO010000067.1:0-6914 GCA_035564055.1 Rhodocyclaceae bacterium
CTTGCTTGCCGATTTCAGCTTTGCTTTCTGCCGCGCCGGAGCTTCCGCCGGCTTTTCGGCCTCAACCTGAGCCGGCACCGGTTGTTTGGCTGCCGCGATACCTGCCTGCACGGTCGGATAGGCGAGCTTGAGGCCGAGCTCGCGCTTGATGCGTTCGTTATTGAGACGGCGCGATTCGCGCACGAAGGACATCAGGGCCGGCGACAGCTGTGCCTCGGCCGTGGCGCGATCTACCCGCGGCGGCGCCGGCAGGTCGAAGGCATCAGCCAGTTGCGAGAACCAGTCGCCCATCTTCAGCGCGCTGTCGTCGGTGGCGTTGTAGGCGCGGTTGCTGCGGCCGTGCGTCAGCGCCAGCACCACGGCGTGGGCCAGGTCGTCGGCGTGGATATGATTGCTATAACTGTCCTCGTCGGCGTTCAGGACCGGATCGCCGCGCCGCACGCGTTCCAGCGGCAGGCGGTCGGCGGCGTAGATGCCGGGTGCGCGCAGGATACTGACCTTGGTGCGGGTCTGACGGCCGAAATCGCGCAAAAGGGTTTCAGCGGCAACGCGGCGTGCGGCGCGGGCGCTTTCCGGGTGCACGGCGCGGGTTTCGTCGACCTCGGCGCCGTCGCAATTGCCATACACGCCGCTGGTACTGATGTAGACAATCCGGCGTGGTAGACTTTTCCCGGTTTGCAGGGCGGCCAGCAGGTGCTGGGTGCGCGTATCGGTGGCGACATCGCTTTCCGCGGGCGGCGCGCTGTGCAGGATGACGTCGGCCAGCCCGGCGAGACGTTTCAGGCTTTGCGGCTGATCCAGATCGCCGACGATCTGGGTCACGCCGAGCGCGCGCAGGGCCGTATCGGGCCTGCGCACCAGCGCATAGACGCGATAGCGCCGCAGCAGTCGGGGCAAGGCCCGGCGCGCGACGTCCCCGCAACCGATGATCAATAATCTCTGCAAAGCTGTCTGACCCTGCTCTTTGGAGTATCCGGGAATGTACTTTCCCGGTTCCGGAAACATATGAAGGAGGAAGGGGGCGAGCCCCTTCCTAATGTTGGCATTATCTCATGACGCACCAGATCACCTTGAAGCCGAGCGGCCACACCTATGCGGTGGCGGACGACCAGATATTGCTTGAAGCCGCGCTCGACGCCGGCTACGTCCTGCCCTACGGCTGCCGCAACGGCGCCTGCGGCTCCTGCCGCGCCAAGGTGCTGGCAGGCAGCGTTGACCATGGCCGTTCGCAGAAGGGCGCACTGCCGGACAACGCCCGCAGCGAGGGCTATACGCTGCTGTGCTGCGCCACCGCCCAATCGGACGTGGTGATCGAATGCCGCGAACTCGCCGACAGCAGCGAATACCCGGTCAAGATCATGCCCTGCCGGGTGCAGGAGCTGACGCGGCTGGCCGACGACGTGATGTTGCTCAAGCTCAAGCTGCCGGTCAACGAACGCCTGGCCTTCCGTGCCGGCCAGTACATCGAGTTCATGCTCAAGGGCGGCGGCCGACGCGCCTTTTCCCTGGCCAATCCGCCGCACGACGATGAGTTCCTCGAAGTACACATCCGCAAGATCGACGGCGGCAAGTTCACCGGCCATGTTTTCGATGCCATGCAGGTCAAGGAAATCCTCCGCTTCGAGGGGCCGCACGGCACCTTCCATCTGCGCGAGGAGTCGGTCAAGCCGATCATTCTGCTGGCCGGCGGCACCGGCTTTGCGCCGATCAAGTCCATCGTCGAGCATATGATCCACAACCAGATCCGGCGCCCGATCCGGCTCTATTGGGGCGCGCGCAACCGCGCCGGCCTCTACCTGCACAGCCTGGCCGAACAGTGGGCCGCCGAGCATGCGCATATCGAATACATTCCGGTGCTCTCGGATGCCGGCCCCGATGATGTATGGAACGGACGTTCCGGCCTCGTCCATGTGGCGGTGATGGATGATCTGGCAGACTTATCCGCGCATCAGGTTTATGCTTGCGGCTCACCTGGCATGATCGAGGCGGCGCGCAAGGACTTCACCGCGCGCGGCCTGCCTGAAGACGAATTCTTTGCCGACGCATTCACGTTTGCTGCATGAGGGCCCGACGCCATTGATGGCGCTGCGGTCCCGGAAACGGCATGAAGGAAGAGCTTAGATGACGGTACTCATCCAGAGAGAGCCCGTACTCAACCGCCACAAGACAATCACGGCGTCGCGCCTGCGCGTGCATGCCGATTCGGTCGAGGCGGCGGCGACCGAGCTGGCGCACCTGGCCGAGAGCTGGCCCGAGTCGCGCGACATCTTCATCGGCTTCGTCGATCCGGCCATGACCGACGCCCTGCTGTACTGGCAGCCGCCGCGCAACGTGATGCTGGAAATCAAGGCCGGGCGCCTCGGCGAAGCCGCTACCGGTGCGCTGATTACGGACGTGGTCGGCCGCCAGATTCCGCTATGTCTCGACGACTACGAGCCGGCACTGCCGCTGCCCCTGAAGCCGAACTTCCGTTTCCTGCTGGCCGACGCCAACACCTACCAGGACATGACCCAGGCGCCGGCCTCGCCGCTGGCCAAGGGGCTGGCCGACAGCGAAGCCTTCAATGAGGCGATTGGACACGGCTATGCCGGCGCGGTCGGCTGGTTCTTTCTTTCCGCACGGCGCGAGCCGAGCGTGGCATTGAGTCCGGCCCATGCACGCATCATCGATCTGCTCAATCTGGTCCGCAACAACGCCGAGGTCAGCGAGATCGAGCTGGCCTTGAAGCGCGATGTGACGCTGGCCTTCAAGCTGCTGCGCTACATCAACTCGGCCGGCTTCGGCATGGCCAATGAGGTGAACTCCTTCCGTCATGCCGTCACCATCATGGGCTACGACAAGCTCAATCGCTGGCTGTCGCTGCTGCTGGTCAATGCCAGTCAGGACCACAGCGCGCCGGCGCTGATGCAGACGGCGGTGGTGCGCGGGCGCTACATGGAGCAGATGGGCGCGCATCTGCTGCCCAAGAGCCAGCTCGACAATCTGTTCATCGCCGGCGCCTTCTCGATTCTCGACATCCTGCTCGGCACGCGTCTCGACGTCATTTTCGAGAAGCTGCAACTGCCCGGCGACATCACCGAAGCTTTGTTGCAACAGCGCGGCGAAATTGCACCGCTGCTCGATCTGGCCAGAACACTCGAGACTGGCAGTGCGGCCGAGGTGCAGCAGCGCCTCGCGGCGCTGGGCCTCTCCGCCGCACAGAGCAACGCCGCCCTGATCGAGGCGCTGGTCTTCGCCGATAAACTCCAGTTCAGCTAAGTCGATGCAAACTCAAACGCAGGGCTTCCCAGAGCCGTCGTCGCGGCGGCTCTGGGTCGGCCGCCATCTCAAGAGCATTCTGATCTGGTCGTTGCTGCTGCTCAACTCGGCCGTGATCGCCTACGGCGTACTGAATCTCGAACGCAGCCGCGAAGCCGGCATTGCCGAGGCCGCCGCGCGTACCAAGACGATCGCCTACGCGGTAGATCAGGGCATCAGCAGCAGCGTCGACAAGATTGACCATGCGCTACAGACCGTGGTGCACGAAATGGAATGGCAGTTGCACGGCCACCTCAACCCGGAAGACGTACGCCTGATCCTGGAGCACCAGACCAGCCTGCTGCCGGAGGCGGCTGGTTTCCGCATCACCGATGCGCGCGGCAAAGTGATTCTCGGCATTGGCGACAATAGCAGCGCCGAGCTTGATCTGTCTGATCGCGACTATTTCATCCAGCTGCGCCATGACAACAGACCCCAGCTGGTCATCAGCAAACCGGTTATCGCCCACGTATCGGGGCGCTGGATCATTCCTTTCGCGCGTAGTTATCGCTATCCCGACGGCACTTTCGCCGGCGTCGTATCGGTGCCGATCTCGCTGGCTTTCTTCAATCGCATGCTGGTGCGGTTCGACGTCGGCCCCAGCGGCGCGACGTCGCTGCGCGACAAGGATCTCGGCCTGATCTCGCGTTACCCGTCGGATTCCGCCAAGGGCGAGCCGATGAAGGTCGGCAGCAACAATATCTCGCAGGCGATGCGCGATTTGACCGCATCGGGCATCAACGAAAAGACCTACAGTACGCTTGCACCCTACGACCAGACGGTGCGCGTCAATACCTTTCTGCGCATCTCGAATGCGCCTTTCATCGTCATTGCCGGCGTCGCGCAGGATGAATACCTGAAGGGCTGGCGCCGGGAGCTGTTGCAGACATCCATTTTCCTGTTTGCGTTTGTACTGGCGACTGTCCTGCTGGCGCGGCTGGCTTACGGCGCCTGGCGGGCGCAGGCGCAAGGTAATGAAGTCCTGCGCGCGCGCAATGCCGAGCTCGACGAGACGCTCGTATTGCTACGCGACAGCCAGCGCCAGATCGAACACATGGCCTATCACGATCGGCTCACTGGCCTGCCCAACCGCGCGCTGCTGGCCGATCGCCTGCGCTTGGCGCTGGCCCAGGCCGATCGGGTCGGCTCCGTACTCGGCGTTTGCTATCTCGATCTCGATGGCTTCAAGCCGATCAACGACGAATGGGGCCATGACGTCGGCGATGCGCTCTTGCACCAGGTCGGTCAGCGTCTGCTCGAACATGTACGGGCTGCCGACACGGTGGCGCGCATCGGTGGCGATGAATTCGTGGTGCTGGTCTGCGGCGCACATACTGAAGTCGAACTGGTTGAGGCCGTGCAGCGCCTGCTCGACGCTGTTGCCTTGCCGTTCCGCCTCAATGACTGGGCTACGGCCAGCCTGACCATGAGTGTCGGCGTGGCGATCTGGCCGCAGGAGCAGGTTGACGGCCCGGACGCGCTGATTCGTCATGCCGATCACGCCATGTATGTCGCCAAGCGCTCCGGCAAGAATCGCATCCACGTATTCGACCCGGCCGCCGAGCGACGTCTGCGCGAACATGTGGAGCTGCAGGCCGGGGTCAAGGCCGGCCTCGATCGTGGCGAGTTCCTGCTGCACTACCAGCCCAAGGTGAATATGCGCGACGGCCGCGTTGTCGGCGTCGAAGCCTTGCTGCGCTGGCAGCATCCCCTGCGCGGCCTGCTCGGCCCGGCGGCGTTTCTGCCTGCGGTAGAGGACAATGAACTGGTCGTCGTTGTCGGCGAGTGGGTGCTGCGCGAGGCCTTGCGCCAGATGCGGGCGTGGTCGCAGGCAGGCCTGCTGCAGATGGCGGTGAGCGTGAATATTTCCGGCCGGCACCTGCAACGGCCGGATTTTGTTCAACGACTGGAATCCATTCTGGGTAATTTCCCCGACGTCGATCCGACGCTGCTTGAGCTTGAGATACTTGAAACCACAGTAATGGACGACATCGATGAAATGTCGCGTCGCATCGTCGATTGCAGTGCGCTCGGCGTGAGCTTCGCGCTGGACGATTTCGGCACCGGCTATTCCTCGCTGGCCTATCTGCGCCGCCTGCCGGCGCACATGCTCAAGATCGACCAGTCCTTCGTCATCGACATGCTCTCCAATCCGGACGACATGGCCCTGGTGCAGGCGATCATCGGCATGGCGCACACCTTCAAGCGTGATGTCATCGCTGAAGGCGTCGAGTCAGTCGAACACGGCAAGGCCCTGATCGAACTGGGCTGCGATCTGGCGCAGGGATACGGGATTGCGCGCCCGATGCCGGCGGCGGCATTCTCCGCATGGGTGACGGAGTGGTCGATGCCGGCGGTGTGGCGGGCTACAGCTGCCCGGCAGCCTTGATCGCCAGATAGCGATTGACCGTGGCGGTGGCGAGCTCGCCCGGCGCCACATCAATGCACAACACGCCCCGCTGGCGCAGGCGCCGGAAGCTGGCGTCGCGGCGTGCACGATAGTCGACGGCGGCATCGCGCAAGGCGTTCGTTTCGGCTCCGTCATTGGGCAGGCGGCAGCATTCGTCGAGGGTCTTTTCGCGCAGGCTGGCAACCAGCACCAGATGATGGCGGCGCAACAAGCCGACCGCAGAGAGCAGGCTTTTGTCGTCCTCATCGCGCAGATTGGTGAGGATCACCACCAGTGCCCGCTTCTTTTCGCGTGCCACCAGTTCCTCGGCGGCGCTCTCGAAATCGGTTGCTTCCAGTGTCGGCTGCAGATCGTAGACCGCGTTGAGGATCTGCGCCAGCGTGGTCGGCGCCTTGTGCGGCGCGAGCATGCGCCGCGGCCCGCCCAGCGTCATCAGACCGACCGCATCGCCGTGACGAAGGGCGACGTAGGCGAGCAGCAGCAGCGTGTCGAGCGCATGATCGAAGTGCGAGAGTTCTCCATCGCGGGCGCCCATGCGGCGCCCGCAATCAGCCAGCAGCAGGATGCGCTGATCGCGTTCGTCCTGGAATTCGCGCGAGATCAGCTTGCCGATGCGCGCGGTCGCCTTCCAGTCGATCTGCCGTGGCGTATCGCCTTCGCGGTATTCGCGCAGCTGCTCGAAATCCAGACCCTCGCCGCGCCGCCGTCGCTTGAGCGTGCCGGCGCGGATCGCCGCCGTGTTCACCGCCTGCAAGGCATGCCGCGAATAGACCGAGAAATTCGGATAGACCTTGACGGCGTCGGCCAGCGGCAGATGCACTTGCTTCCACCACAGCGTGCCCAATGAGCGCACACGCAAGGCCAGTGGGCCAAAGCGATGGGCGCCGCGCAGCAAGGGCCGCAGGCGATAGTTGAGCGTCGTGCTGGCGCCGGCTTCGAGCTGCAGCTGCGCTGGCGGATCGAGCCGTTCGAACTGGTCCGGTACATGGTCAAGGGCGAGGGCATGGCGCTTGCCGCGTCCGTTCCAGCACAGCTTGAGCGTCACCGTGGCGGGCACACCCAACGGCAGGGTGGCATGTACCGCGCGGCTGGCGGCAGGCTCCGCCTCCCACCAGGCGTAGACGGCATCAAGCAAGGCGCACAGGAACAGCACCGCGCCGGCGATCGACCACACCGGCAGCAGCGAGCTTTCCACCGCCGCGGCAAG
>DATMTO010000068.1:0-3853 GCA_035564055.1 Rhodocyclaceae bacterium
TTGCCCCCCCTCTGCATCAATCTTTGGTGCAAAAAACTTCGTCAGAAGTTTTTTGCAAACCAAGCACGCATCCGCGCCAATACCTGGGCGAAGTTAGCCGGGTCCTGCACCTTCATGCCCCGCTTGGTCTGCGCCATGCCCTCCAGCAACAGGCCCATGGCCGTGGAGTGGCGCGGGTTCTTCATGAAGTCGCGCAGATTGCCCTCGTACTGCGGTACACCCAGCTTCACCGTGTTGTGGAAAATTTCCTCACCGAGTTCGGCCATGCCGGGCATGGCTGCGGTGCCACCGGTCAACACAATGCCGGCACGCAAAAGTCTTTCGTAACCGCTCTTGTAGAGTTCTTCCTGTACCTTCTGGAATATCTCCTCGACGCGCGGCTGGATAAAACCGGCCAGGGCCTGGCGCGACAGCGTCGACGCGGGACGATCGCCGACGCCCGGCACTTCAAGCATCTCGTCCGGATCGGCCAGCTGCTGCAGGGCCACGCCGTAGCGGATCTTGATGTCCTCGGCGTCCTGCGTGGAGGTACGCAAGGCAATGGCGATGTCGTTGGTCAGCTGATCGCCGGCAATCGGAATCACCGCCGTGTGGCGGATCGCGCCTTGCGTGAACACGGCGATATCGGTGGTGCCGCCGCCGATATCGACGAGGCAGACACCCACGTCCTTCTCATCCTCGGTCAGCACTGCATAACCCGAAGCCAGCGGCTGCAACACCAGATCAACGACTTCAAGTCCGCAGCGATGCACGCACTTGACAATGTTCTGCACGGCAGTGACGGCGCCAGTGACGAGATGTACGCGCACTTCGAGGCGGCGTGCATCCATGCCGATCGGTTCCTTGACACCGTCTTGCCCATCGACGATGAACTCCTGCACCAGCGTGTGCAGGATCTGGTCGTCGGCCGAGATCGGCGTGGCATTGGCGGCCTCGATGGCCCGCTCGACGTCATACTGCGTGACTTCCTTGTCGCGCACCACGGCCATGCCGTTGGAGTCCTTGCTCTTGATGTGGCTGCCGGCAATGCCGGTATAGACCCTGGTCACCTTGCAGCCAGCCATCATCTCGACCTCGGCGATGGCGCGCGAAATCGCATTGACGGTCGATTCGATATTGACGACCACACCCTTTTTCAGCCCCTTGGATTCCTGGGTGCCGAGACCGAGCAGCGTCATCTCTCCCTCGGGCGTGAGCTCGGCCACCACCGCCAGAATCTTGGAGGTGCCGATATCCAGGCCGACGATCAGATCTCTTTGTTTTTCTTTACTCATTATTAACCGTTACGCGCAGGGCGCAGGGTGAAGCCGTTGGGATAGCGCATGTCCACAGCGACGACCTGCGTCTGACTGCGCTTGATTGCATTCGGGTAGTACTCGGTGAAACGGGCGACGCGTTCGGCCAGCGGCAGCTTGGCCTGGTCGCGCCCAAGGTCCAGCAGCAGGCCGTTGTCGAGCCGCACCTGCCAGGCCTCGCGCGGCGAGAGTGCGACCACGCGCGGGTGCAGGTTGATGCCGGCGAGCGCCTTTTCGAACTCCTTGTAGCGCGCCAGGATCTCGGCCGAGGTGCCTTCAGGGCCGGAGAACATCGGCAGCGGCAGGTCGATGCTGCCGGCGAACACTTCGCCGTAGCTGTTTACCAGGCGTGGCTCGCCGTCGATGCCGCGCCAACGCGCCACCGGGTTGTGCTCTTCGATGCGCAATTCCAGGCGATCGGGCCACAAACGCCGGATCTCGGCGCGGCGCACCCACGGCAGCTTCTCAAAGGCCGACCGTGCGGCGTCGATGTTGACGGTGAAGAAGTTGCCCTGCACCACGCTGCGGGCGGCGTTTTCGATCTGGCTCTTCTGCACCTGCGACAGCTCGCCCACGACGCGCACTTCGCGCAAGGGGTAGAACGGCAGGCGCTGCAAGGCGATCACCGCGGTCCAGGCCAGCGCGACGCTGGCGGCGATGATCAGCACATCGGCGCACAGATTGAGCAATGCGGGCTGATGCCAGAAGCCTTCGCCCGCGGGCTTGGCCTGCTTGACCGGCTTCTGCGGACGCGAGGAGGCCGAAGAACGGGACGCGCCAGCGCGCCCGCCCTTGTCTCCCGATGCGCGCAGGCGTTCAAGCATGAACGGTGTCCTCCAGCAGACGCACCACCAGCTCGGGGAAGGAGATGCCGGCCGCCTTGGCCGCCATCGGCACCAGAGAGTGGTCGGTCATGCCCGGCGCAGTGTTGGCCTCAAGGCAGTACTGCTTGCCGGACCCATCCAGCATCACATCGATGCGTGCCCAGCCGCGCCCGCCGATGACGGCGTAGGCACGCAGCGCCATGTCCTGCATGGCCTTGATTTCGGCCTCGGTGAGGCCGCAAGGAATCTGGTATTGCGTATCGTCGCGCAGGTATTTGGCGTCGAAATCGTAGAACTCGGTCGTCGGCACGATACGGATCGGCGGCAGAGCCTTGGCGGACTTGCCGGTACCGAGGATGCCGACCGTGTATTCACCGCCGGCGAGGAAACGCTCGGCCATGACGATGCTGTCGTACTTGGCCGCTTCTTCATAGGCGGCCTTGAGCCCGCCCGGCGTCTTGACCTTGCTGATGCCGATGCTTGACCCTTCGTTGGCCGGCTTGACGAAGAGCGGCAGCCCGAGTTGCTGCTCGACCGCTGCAAAGTCGCTGTCAGCATCGAGGATCACATAGTCGGCGACCGGCAAACCGGCGGCCTGCCAGACCAGCTTGGTGCGCCATTTGTCCATGGCCAGTGCCGAGGCAAGGATGTCGCTGCCGGTATAGGGAATGCCAAGCAGGTCGAGCGCACCCTGGACCGAACCATCCTCGCCGCCGCGACCGTGCAGGGCGATGAACACGCGCGCGAATCCCTCACGCTTGAGATCCTCGAGCGGACGTTCGGCCGGATCGAAGGCGTGAGCATCCACGCCCGCGCCTTGCAGCGCGGACAGCACGGCGCCGCCGCTCTTCAGCGACACCTCGCGCTCTGCCGATGTTCCACCGAACAATACCGCCACTTTGCCGAATCCCTTCCTGCTCAAGCTTCTACCCCTGACCTTCCGTGTACTTTTTCACCGACGATGCGCACTTCGCACTCAAGCGCGACACCGAATTTCTGCATCACTACGGCCTGAATCTGGCCGATTAGCATTTCTATCTCACTTGCCTTCGCCGCACCCTGTGGATTAACGATGAAATTGGCATGCTTTTCCGAAACCTGCGCCCCGCCTAGCTTCAGGCCTTTCAGGCCGGCGGCTTCAATGAGTCGTGCGGCGTGGTCGCCGGGCGGGTTGCGAAACACCGATCCGGCGTTCGGTAAAGACAAAGGCTGACTGCTGATGCGCTTCTCCAGCAGCGTGCGAATACGCTCGCGCGAAGCGTCGCCGGGGCCGCTTTCGAAGCGGAACCAGGCGGCGACGAAGATTTCGTCGACGGCCTTAAGTGCCTGCACATGGCGATAGCCAATCTCGAACTCGGCCGGCGTGCGGATCACCTGATCGCCCTTGCGATTGAGTAACATCACCTTTTCCACAAACGGCCAGGTCTCGCTGCCGTAGCAGCCGGCATTCATCGCCAGCGCACCACCGATCGTGCCGGGAATGCCGGCCAGGAACTCCGCGCCGACGCGGTCATGCATGGCCGCGAAGCGCGCCACCTTGGGCGACGCCACGCCGGCTTCGGCGTAGATGCTGCCATCCGCTTCCAGACGCAGCGTCTTCAGGGCCGCGTGAGTGAACACCACCGTGCCGACAAAGCCGCCATCGCGCACGAGCAGATTGGAACCCAGCCCCACCATCAGCACCGGCTCGTCGGCCGGCAGCGCGGCCAGCAGGGTCGCGCAGTCGTCGAGATC
>DATMTO010000069.1:0-9514 GCA_035564055.1 Rhodocyclaceae bacterium
CAGAAAGAAATAAATTTAACATAGTTCACATTCGTTGAACTTTGTGCAACATTGTGCGCTCCGCGCCGCCCGGCCTCGCCGAGACAGCGCACCCTCTTGATCCGAAAGGAAAAGACATGGGCGCTTTATTGGTCAAGAACAGCATGGTCACCGAAGTCGTCGCGCTCAAGCAACGGCTGCGCAGCGTTCTCGGCACGGAAGCAGATCATTACCCGGGCCTCGACAAGGGCGAGCTTTTCGATGCCGACACCGAATCCGCGGTGCGTTGCTGGCAGTCTGGCATCGGCATCATCGCCGACGGCGTGGTCGGCCCCCACTGCCTGGCCCTGCTCGGCTTGAGGACACCCAATCCGTTGGCGATCGCGCTTTCCACCAGTGCGGTGCAAACGCTGTTTCCAGCCACCAAGCCTTCCAATATCGTCCGCTATCTGCCCTATGTGGCCGCTGCGCTTGAGATCGCCGGCCTGACTGATCAGCCCATGATCTGCGCCGCGCTCGGCACGATACGCGCAGAAAGCGAGGGCTTCCTGCCAATCGCCGAATATCCCTCGCAGTACAACACCTTGCCAGGGCAGGCCGCGTTCAGCGCCTACGACGGGCGCAAGAGTCTCGGCAACACCGAGCCGGGGGACGGCGCGCGCTTCCGCGGGCGCGGCTTCGTGCAACTGACCGGGCGCGACAACTACACCCGCTACGGGCCGCAACTCGGCATAGACCTCGCCGCCAATGCCGACCTCGCCAATGCGCCCGAGGTGGCCTCGCTGTTGCTGGCCTACTTCCTGGCGAATTGCGCGGACCGGATGCGCATCGCCCTCAACAAAGGCGATCTGGCAGCCGCCCGCAAGCTGGTTAACGGTGGCTCCCACGGGCTGGACCGCTTCAAGGACGTCTTCAGGCTGGCCGAAAAAATCTGGCCGAGCGGCACCGCCGGCCGCAGCAAGGTTGGCAAGACCACGCGAGCTGCCACCCATGCCGCATCAAAGACCCGCCGCACGGCAACCAAGAAGGATCCGGCGGATCTGCGCGACCGCCCCTATCAGCCGCCGCCGCTGAGCCTGCCGGACGAATATCCGCCCAACCCCGAAGTTGCTCGCCACTTCGCCGCTTATACCAAGGCCGGCCTGATTCTCGACCAGGGTCAGGAGGGCGCCTGCACCGGCTTCGGGCTGGCCTGCGTGGTCAACTATCTGCGCTGGCGCAAGCATGGTCTGCCGGCCAGGCTTGAATCCGTCAGCCCGCGCATGCTCTACAACTTCGCCCGCCGTTACGATGAATACGAAGGCGAGGACTACGACGGATCAAGCTGCCGCGGCGCACTCAAGGGCTGGTTCCATCACGGTGTGTGCCTTGAGACGGACTGGCCGTACCACAGCAGCAACCTGGCGCCGCCGAGATACGGCTACGCCAAGCGCGCGGCTGACAATACGCTCGGGGTGTATTACCGCGTCGATACCAAATGCATCACCGACATACAGGCGGCGATCCTTCAGGTCGGCGCCATTTACGTGTCCTCTTACACGCATGACGGCTGGGATAATTTGCCCGCAGCCGGCAAAAAGCCGCTCAGCCATAGCACCTTGCCGTTGATCCCCTATGACGGCAAACCGTCTCGTGACGGCGGCCACGCCTTCGCCCTGGTGGGCTTCAACCGGCACGGCTTCGTGATCCAGAACTCCTGGGGCAACGGCTGGGCTGCCGGCGGTTTCGCGATTATCGGCTACGCCGACTGGCTCGCCAACGGCATGGATGCGTGGGTGGCGGCACTGGGCGTTCCCAGTGTCGTACCCGGGCGCCTGGCCGAGGGCACGGCCACCGAGAGCGGCACAGCAGGCGCCCGGCACGACGCCTGGTGGAGCGAAGCCAAGGCCTACGAGCACAGCCTGGTATTCGGCAACGACGGACGCATTAATCGCTATGTGACCCAGGACGAACTGAGCCGCACCCTGCTCTATCAGGCCTGCGGCCTGCCCGACCAGTGGTTTCGCAATAATCCATCGAAGAAGAAACGCCTGCTCATCTATGCACATGGCGGTCTTAACAGTGAAGACGATGCGATTGAGCGCGCCCGCGCCATGGGGCGCTTCTTCACCGGCAATGACTGCTATCCGTTGTTCCTGGTGTGGAAGACCGGCTTGTGCGAATCGATCGGCGACATCCTCAAGGACAGCTTCCGCAAGGCGCCGGGCATCGCCGGCGCCGGCTTCAGCGAGGTGACCGACCTGATGATCGAGAAGACCATCGGCCGACCGCTGGCGCGCCCGATCTGGAGCGAGATGAAGGAGAACGCCGAGTTATGTTGCGGCGCCGGCCGCGGCGGCGATCTGCTGGTTACGGCCTTGCAGAAGCTCGCCGCGACCTGGGGCGACGCGCTGGAAATCCATCTGGTCGGCCATTCCGCCGGCTCGATCATCCTTGGCCATCTGCTCAGCCTCGCCACGACACGCGGCCTGCAGGAACGAATCGCCTCAATTCACCTCTATGCGCCGGCCTGTACCGTACAGTTCGCCACGCGCCATTACGCGCCGCAAACTGCGTTGATGGAACGCCTGTATCTGGACGTGCTGTCGGAACAGAACGAGCGCGACGACAACGTCGTGGCCATCTACCGAAAGTCGCTGCTCTATCTGGTTTCGAACGCCCTCGAAAGCGATCTGCGCACCCCCATCCTGGGTATGGAGAACGTCTTCAAGCCCGACTACACTGGCTGGGACGGTTCTTCGACGACGGGAGAGGTACTCGGCAACTGGCGCCAGGCCGCCAAGGCCGCCGGTCTCGACAAGCGAATGACGCTGCTCGATGCACCCAAGGTCACAGTGCGTCTGCCGGACAAGCAGATCAAGGCCGGCCACGGCAGTTTTGACAACGATGTGACCACCGTCGGGCGAACGCTGGAGCGTATTCTCGGTGGCAAGCTCAAACTGGCGGTAGACGATCTGCGGGGCTTCTAGGCCGGCAGGCAGTGCGCGGCCTAGATTGCGCGCAAGGCGTCAGTCCAGCAAAGCCTGCTCATCGACCTCGTCGATCTGTTCGGCGTCGAGGAAGCGTTCCGCATACTCGCGATAGACGCGCTCGCGCACGAACACCTCGAACAGGTCGGCGTCGATATGATTGTTACGGCGGAAGTTGGCAAGGATGGACATGGCCTGCGACAACTTCATGCCCTGCTTGTACGGACGATCACGCGCCGTCAGCGCTTCAAAGATGTCGGCGATTCCCATGATGCGGGCCTGCACCGACATCTGCTCACGCGTCAGTCCGCGCGGATAACCCTTGCCGTCCATCCGTTCATGATGACCACCGGCATATTCAGGCACGTTCACGAGATGCCTCGGCCAGGGCAGCTGTTCCAGCATCTTGATGGTGGCAACGATGTGATGATTGATGATCTCACGCTCCGCCTGGGTCAGGGTACCGGCGCGGATGGTCAGGTTTTCGATCTCATCGTCGGAGAGGAAGTTGCGCTCGCTGCCGCTGGCATCGGTCCATCGGCGCGCCATGCCCAGAGCGCGGATGCGCTCCTGATCGGCAGCATCCATCAGCTCGCCGCCGATATTCGAACGACGGATCAGGGAACGCTCCTCGTCCAGCTCCGCCAGCGTGCGCTGATAGTCGGCTTCGGCCGCGGCAACTCTGCCGGTATCGGCGCCCGCTTCCAGCCGGGTTTTGAGCAAGGCGATCTCGGCGTCGCGCTTCAATACCTCGAAGCGCGTGTCGATCAGATGGATGCGATCGAAGATCGTCTGCAGCTTGGTCGATTTATCGACTACATGCACGGGCGTGGTGACCTTGCCGCAATCGTGGAGCAGGCCGGCGATCTTGAGCTCGTAGCGGTCCTTGTCGTTCATGCTGAACTCGGCCAGCGGTCCCTGCGCGGTGCGGTTCACGGCCTCTGCCAGCATCATGGTCAGCTCGGGTACACGCTGGCAATGGCCACCGGTATAGGGCGACTTTTCGTCGATGGCGAGGTTGATCAAATTGATGAAGGACTCGAACAGACTTTCCAGCTGGGTGATGAGCTGGCGATTGCTGAGCGCGATGGCGGCCTGGGAGGCCAGCGATTCAGCCAGGCGCTGATCGGCCTGGGAGAACGGCACGACCTTGCGCTCCGCACGATCCGCCGAATTGATCAACTGCAGCACGCCGATGATCAGACCTTCGTGATTCTTCATTGGTACGGTGAGGAAGGACTGCGAACGGTAGCCGGTACGTTCGTCGAAGCGCCGCGTGCCGGAAAAGTCGAAGCCCTGCACCGAATAGGCGTCGGCGATATTAACCGTCTCGTCGTTGAGTGCCGCGTAGGCCGCCACCATCGAATTATTGGGCTGACCGTCCGGCAGGTACAGCGGCAAAGGCGGAAACGGAATTGCGACGCCAGTAGTGCCGCCCATCGCAATATCCAGCGAATCGGTGCGCACGATCTCGAAGCGCAACTCCTTGCCGTCCTCGGTCACCCGATACAGCGTACCGCCGTCTGCGTGAGTAATGCTTTTGGCTGCAACGAGGATCAGCTCGAGCAGACGATCGATATCCCGCTCTTTCGACAGCGCGGCGCCGATCGCATTGAGCTGCTCAAGGCGCTGAAAGAGACTATCTGCGGTATCCATACATCAAATCCAATTTACTTGATACAGACTGCGCGGACCTGCTTGAGGTCGGTAATGCCTTGCAGCACTTTTTCCATGCCGTCCATCTTCAGGGTCAGCATGCCGTCTTCAAGGGCCTGGGCGAACAGCTGCGCGACGCGCGCATGCTCCTGGATAAGTTTCTTGGCCGCATCGGTACCGACCATCAGCTCGTGCAGGCCGCAACGCCCCTTGTAGCCGCTGTCATTACACTCCGGGCAGCCCTTGGGGCGATACAGCTGGAACTTACCGTCCTTGCCGTAATCCTTGAGCAGGCGCTTGTAGGTCGCCTCCATGGCGCCCTTGCGGTCCTTCTGGAACGCCTCGGTGTTCTGCAGCTCGGCACAGTATTCGTGCATGAACTGGTTCAGCTCCTCGGCATCCGGCGTGTAAGCTTCCTTGCACTTGCCGCACAGACGCTTGGCCAGACGTTGCGCCAGAATGCCCAACAAGGCATCGGCAAAGTTGAAGGGGTCCATGCCCATGTCGAGCAGACGAATGATGGACTCCGGCGCGCTGTTGGTGTGCAGCGTCGCCAACACCAGGTGGCCCGTCAGCGATGCTTCGATGCCGATGCCAGTGGTTTCGGCATCGCGCATTTCACCAACCATGATGATGTCGGGGTCGGCGCGCAGGAAGGACTTCATCACCGTGGCGAAATCCAGGCCGGCCTTCTTGTTGACCTGAACCTGGCGCAGGCCCTTTTGGGTGATTTCGACCGGGTCTTCGGCCGTCCAGATCTTGGTGTCAGGGGTGTTCAGGAACTTGAGAATGGAGTGCAGCGTCGTCGTCTTGCCGGAACCGGTCGGGCCGCATACGAAGAACAAACCGTACGGTTTGGAAACGCACGCCTTGAGACGCTCAAGATTGGCGGGCAACACGCCCAGCTTGTCAAGCGGGATGGGCTCGCCGGCGGCCAGGATACGCATGACCACGTCCTCGACACCACCGGCAGACGGGATCGTCGCCACACGTAGCTCAATATCGAGCGGGCCGAATTTCTTGAACTTGATCTTGCCGTCCTGCGGCTTGCGGCGTTCGGAAATGTCGAGATCACACATGATCTTGAGGCGCGCCACGATCGAGCTTCGATAGCTCGCCGGGATCTCGATGTATTTGACTAGGCCGCCATCGCGGCGGAAGCGGATCAGCGTGCGCTCCTTGCCCGGGCCCGGTTCGATATGAATATCGGATACACCTTGCTGGTAGGCGTCGATGATGATCTTATTGACCAGCTTGACCAGCTCGTTGTCAGCCGCGGCGCTGACATCCTCGTTGCCCGATTCAGCTTCGCCTTCGGCGTCGCCCATGGTTTCGAGCAGATCGCCGACATTGGTATCGTCGGTATAGGCTCCGCCGCTGCTGCCGAATGCCTGATCGGTGCTCTGCTTGAATTCACGTATGGTCGTGACGGTGTACTTGAGCTTGCTCTTGGGAAACACATTGTTGACGACACGGGCGCCCTTCACCTGCTCCGGGTCCATGGTCAGAATCACGATGCCCTCGGGACCATCCTCGACCGGCAGCCAATGGTTCTGCTCGACGTACTCGCGACGAATGTTCTTCATCAGATCGATCGGCTTGACCCGGTCGCCCCGATACGGTTCGTAGGGCACATTGAAGAAACGCGACAACGCCGAACCGATGATGGCAGGCTGGACGTCGAACTCGGTGATCAGGACCTCTTCCACATCGGTTCCCGACTGACGCGCCTTGCGTGTGGCGACTTCAAGGTCCTGCGCCGAAATGACCGCATCCATGACCAGGTAGTCGTACTTGCTGCGGATGACATGAGTGCTCTTGCGCTGCGTAAAGGCAATCGCGAGTGTTTCGCACAGGCCCTTGAGGCCTTCCTCGGCCAGCGCGGCGAAAGGCGAGCCGTCCTTGTTGTTGATGATCTGCACCACGCCCAGCAACTCGCCACTGGCGGCATTGACGATGGGGCCGACCAGCATCTGCTTGGTGCGATAACCGGTGCGCTTGTCTACCTCGCGCAGGAAGCGCAGTTCCGGATGCAGCGCCTTCAGCTCGGCCTCGTCATAAACGTCGCGGATATTGACGAAGCGCTTGGCCAGTGCCACGTGACCGGCAATACTTTGCTCGGTGATGGGTAGGCGCAGGTCCTTGAATGAATTCAGGCCGGTCTTGATCTTCGAGACAATGGCGGTCTTGTCGTCGTCGAGCGAATAGATCGTCAGCCGGTCGGCATTGAAGAGCGTGCATATTTCCTGCGACAGCTCCAGCATGATTTCGTCCACATCGGCGGTGGCGTGGATCTTGTTGGTGACCGTCTGCAGGTTCTTGAAAAAGGCGAGACGTCCGCCGATATCGGCGAGGCCACCGGATTCCTTGCTGGCTGCTACTGCATTCATATGAACCTCTTTCTAAACCGTCGGACCGGCCAGGGCGCGCAATCCGCCGTCCAGCAGCGCGACCTTGAAACTGCGCTGGGAAAGCAGGAAGGCGGCAGCTGCGCTGCGGCGTCCGGTCTGACAATAAACAATATATTCAAGACTCTTGTCCAGCAAGTGCAGCGCCGATCTCAGTTCGCTGAGCGGGATATTGATCGCCTTGGACAAGCCGTCATGACGGTATTCGGCGGCGAAACGTACGTCCAGCCAGACTGCGCCCTGCCTTGAACGCTCCATCGCCTCGCCTGGCGAGCAACGCCGCAGCAGAGGCTCACGCAGCAGTTCGTCGAAATCTGCCTTGCCCAACATCAGAAGCACGCCGTCGCTATGCATCGTGACTGTCGCATTACGCGGCGTATCCGAGGCCAATGCTTCTTCGCCAAATGCGTCACCTGACTTCAGCTCGGCCAGCGCAATGCTGTCGCCGTCGACATCGCGAGTTACCAGGCAGCTCCCCTGTTCGATCAGATAGTAGTAATCGCCGGGGGCACCCTGACGAATGACGATATCGCCACGCTTGAAGGCGCGGCGCTGAAAGCGTTCCAGCAGGGCAGCAATATGCGCCGGCGGCAGCGCGGCAAAGACGCCATAGGTCAGACGCTGAGCCGCGAACATGCCCGGTACGGTGCGCCGGTCGGCCGCCCTGGCTTCGGGCGTACTCCACACCGCATCGCTCTCCTGCAGACATTGATCCCAGGTCACTATGATGTCGGCGGCATCTTCCTCGACGCGCATCAGTTCGACATCCGTAATGGCGCGCGTGGAAATCGGCATCTGTCCTGGTTGCGCAACGGGGAACAGGGCGCGATCGCTGCCGCCGACAAGCACGCGCACGGTACCGTCGGCAAACCGCATCTTGAGCTCGCCGCGCGTCAGGTACACGATCTGACCTCCCCAGTCGCGTTGGCGGAAGGGATCGATGGCCTGGCGAAAGGATTCGCGATGACAGAGGTTCAGCAGCTGGCCGAGACGGTGCTCATCCACCTTGGCGAAGGGATAAAGCGCTGATAGCGTGTCGACGGTAACGGGTAGCGCCGGCATCAGAGCTCAAACTCCATATTATTTTTAAGCATGCGCGGCCGCAGCTTGCCAACAGCGTCCTGGATTTCCTTCATCATCGACTCACTCTGTCCCGGCTTCAAATGGGTAATGAAGATTTCGGTTTCGCGCTGCAGATTGGCCAGCTCCTCGGCCAGCATTTCGGGGCAAAGATGCAGCGACACCTTGGCCAGTTGACGCTCGCGGTTGGAGAAGGCCGTCTCGATGATGAGATGCTTGAGATTGCGTATCTTGTTGACGGCGCGCCAAAGCTCGGGACATGGGCCGGTATCGCCGGAAAAGACCAGACTGGCGTTGCCGGAGTCAAGTTGATACCCGACCGCCGGCACGGTGTGATTGGCCGGCAAGGGTGTAAAGCGGCGGCCGTCGAGATCGACGGTCTGCCCCACGCGCAGGCTTTCGTAACGCAGAAACGGGGCTTCCTCGTCGGGAATCTCGGTGAAGTCAGGCCACACCGCCCAATTGAAAATATGGTTGCGCAGGATCTCCTGCGTGGCATCGGTGGCATGCACGACCAGCGGCTTTTCGCGCATGTCGCCGACGGTGTCGATGAGCAGCGGCAGGCAGGCGATGTGGTCGAGATGCGAATGTGTCAGGAACACATGATCGATGCGGGCCAGCTCGTCGATCGAAAGGTCGGCCACGCCGGTCCCGGCATCGACCAGAATATCCTGATCGACCAGGATCGAAGTGGTGCGGAGGCTGGGGCCACCGATGCCGCCACTGCAACCGAGAATGCGTACCTTCATGCCGGACTCACTTGGTCTTGAAGACGGTCACGCCGTCCCAGTCTGCGCCGGGTGGCGCCGCACGATAGGCGGCCACAGCCTCGGCATATTTCTCGTACAGATACCTGGGCGCGATGCGCTGCAGATTCATCAGGCTCAGCTCGGCCTGATCCCAGTCCTGGCCTCGATACTGGCGCAGGAACTGGTTCCACAGCTTGAGCTCTTCAAGCATTTCGGCGGAGACACGCCCCTCCTCGCCGATCGGCTCATAGATGCTGATCGCCTCGTCCTTGCCCTTGACACGCACCCGGTCGAGTTCGCGGAAGACAAACGCTCTCTTCAGGACTTCGCGCGTTTCTTCGCCGACGATAATGCCAACGCCGTATTCCTTGGTAATGCCTTCAAGGCGCGAACCCAGGTTCACCGCGTCACCCATCACCGTGTAGGACTTGCGCACAGGCGAGCCCATGTCACCAACCGTCATGTGGCCGGTATTCACCCCCACACCAATGGCTAGACTGGGCCAGCCCTTGGCCACCAGAGTCTTGTTCAACTCGACCAGGGCGACCTGCATTTCGATTGCCGTCAGCAGCGCATGACGGGCGTGTTGGGGATCGTCGACCGGCGCACCCCAGAAGGCCATGATGGCATCGCCAATGTACTTGTCGAGGGTGCCGCGATGGCGCTGCACGAC
>DATMTO010000070.1:0-10227 GCA_035564055.1 Rhodocyclaceae bacterium
CGGTGACCGGATCGACGATGACGCCGAAGCTGACCTCGGCAAAGATGGCCTCGCCGCTGCTGTGCAGGGCCTTGGTACGTGTCGGTTTGCCGCCGTGCTTGGTGGCCCCGGCCGCGATGGCGGCGTGGAAGCCGCGCCAGTGCGGCTCACGCAGGCGTTCCGGGATGATGATGTCCAGGCTCTGGCCGATCGCCTCGGCCTGGCTGAAGCCGAACATCTCTTCGGATGCATGGTTCCAGACGCGGATGATGCCTTCGGCATCGGCATAGATCACGGCTTCGCTGGTTTGCTCGACCATGGCCTGATAGGGCAGGGCTAGTTCCGACATGTACCTCTCCTCACAAAGAAATCATATTGTGGCATTTTTAATGCATGTTTACTGCACGATCCGGTCCGCGGGCGGATTAATTGCGTTTTTGCGTTGAAAAATCATTGCGCTAGCCAGAGAAGGGGGTTTTCGCCGATAATTTAGTGCTTTAACGCTGTCAATCCGGAAGCCGCCCATGTCCGCCGCCCCTGCCGTTTCGCCCTCCGTTTTCAACCCGATTACTGGCGCGATCCGCGCCCTGGCCATGGATGCCGTGCAGAAGGCCAACTCCGGCCACCCCGGCGCGCCCATGGGCATGGCAGAAATCGCCGAAGTGCTGTGGCGTCACAATCTCAAGCATAACCCGGCCAATCCGCATTGGGCCGATCGCGATCGCTTCGTGCTGTCGAACGGCCACGGCTCCATGCTGCTGTATGCGCTGCTGCACCTGACCGGCTACGACCTCAGCATCGACGACCTCAAGAACTTCCGTCAGCTGCACAGCAAGACCCCGGGTCACCCCGAATACGGCTATGCGCCCGGCATCGAGACCACCACCGGCCCGCTCGGTCAGGGCATCACTAACGCCGTCGGCATGGCGCTGGCCGAAAAGCTGCTGGCTGCCGAGTTCAACCAGCCCGGCCATGCCGTTGTTGATCACCACACCTATGTCTTCCTCGGCGACGGTTGCCTGATGGAGGGCATCTCGCACGAAGCCTGCTCGCTGGCCGGCACCCTGGGCCTGGGCAAGTTGATCGCCTTCTACGATGACAACGGTATTTCCATCGACGGCCATGTCGAGGGCTGGTTCACCGACGATACGCCCAAGCGTTTCGAGGCCTACGGCTGGCACGTGGTGCCGAATGTGAACGGTCATGATGCTGCTGCCATTGCTGCGGCACTGAAGAGCGCGCAGTCCGTCACCGACAAGCCCTCGCTGATCTGCTGCAAGACCGTGATCGGTCTGGGTTCGCCCAACAAGGCCGGCGGTCACGACGTGCATGGCGCGCCGCTGGGCAACGATGAAATCGCCGCTGCGCGCGCTTACATCGGCTGGAATCATCCGCCCTTCGAAGTGCCGGCCGACGTGTATGCGGCCTGGGACGCCAAGGCCAAGGGTGCCGCGGCCGAAGCCGAGTGGAACACGCGTTTTGCCGCGTATGCCGCTGCCTTCCCCGAACTCGCCGCCGAGTTCAAGCGCCGCATGGCAGGGGATCTGCCGGCCAACTGGTCGGCTACGGTAGATGCCGCCATTGCCAAGGTGGCCGAGAAGGCCGAAACCATTGCCACGCGCAAGGCCTCGCAGAACAGCATCAACGCGCTGGCGCCGGCGCTGCCCGAGCTGCTTGGCGGCTCCGCCGACCTGGCCGGTTCCAACCTGACCCTGTGGTCGGGCTCCAAGTCGGTCAGCAAGACCGAAGCGGGCAACTACATCCACTATGGCGTGCGCGAGTTCGGCATGGTCGCCATCGCCAACGGCATCTCGGTGCACGGTGGTCTGATTCCCTACACCGCCACCTTCCTGATGTTCTCGGAATATGCGCGCAACGCGCTGCGCATGGCCGCGCTGATGAAGATCCGCCAGATCTGCGTGTTCACCCACGACTCCATCGGTCTCGGCGAAGACGGTCCGACCCACCAGCCGGTGGAGCAGACCGCCACGCTGCGCCTGATGCCGAACATGGACGTCTGGCGTCCCAGCGATACGATGGAAACCATCGTCGCCTGGGCGCATGCGATCGAGCGCAAGGACGGCCCGTCCTCGCTGTGCCTGTCGCGTCAGAACTTGACTTACGTCAAGCGCACCGCTGAGCAGATCGCGCAAATTCGCAAGGGCGGTTATGTGCTCAGCGATGCCGCGAACTTCAAGGCCGTGATCATCGCCACCGGTTCCGAAGTCGAGCTGGCCATGCAGGCGCAGGCCAAACTGGCCGAGGAAGGCATTGCCGTGCGCGTGGTGTCGATGCCTTCGACCAACGTATTCGACCGTCAGGACAAGGCCTGGCAGGCAAGCGTGCTGCCGCGCGGCGTCGTCCGCGTGGCGGTGGAAGCCGGCGTGACCGACGGCTGGCGCAAGTACGTCGGCCTCGAAGGCGCGGTCATCGGCATCGACCATTTCGGCGAGTCGGCCCCGGCCGGTCTGCTGTTCAAGGAATTCGGCTTTACCGTCGAGAACGTCGTGGCGACGGTCAAGACGGTGCTGTAATCGGTTAGCAGTAAAAGAATAATCAGCGGAGACTAAAGAATGACTATCAAGGTCGGCATCAACGGTTTCGGTCGCATCGGTCGCATGGCGTTTCGCGCCATCGTCAAGGAGGCCGAGTTCTCGGACATCGAAGTGGTCGGGATCAACGACCTGCTTGATCCGGAATATCTGGCCTACATGCTGCAATACGATTCCGTGCACGGCCGTTTCCAGGGCGCGATTTCCGTCGAGGGCAACACGCTCATCTGCAATGGCAAGAAGATCCGCCTGACCGCCGAACGTGATCCGGCCAATCTGAAGTGGGGCGAGATCGGCGTCGATGTCGTGATCGAATCCACCGGTCTGTTCCTGACCGAAGAGTCGTGCCAGAAGCACATCGCCGCCGGCGCCAAGAAGGTAGTCCAATCGGCCCCATCCAAGGATGACACGCCGATGTTCGTGTATGGTGTGAATCACGCCAAGTACGCGGGTCAGAACATCGTGTCTGCTGCTTCCTGCACCACCAACTGCCTAGCACCTGTCGCCAAGGTGCTGCACGACAATTTCGGCATCAAGCGCGGCCTGATGAGCACCGTGCATGCCGCCACGGCTTCGCAGAAGACCGTGGACGGCCCGTCCTCGAAGGACTGGCGCGGCGGTCGCGGCATTCTCGAAAACATCATTCCGTCCTCGACCGGCGCCGCCAAGGCCGTCGGCAAGGTGATTCCCGAACTCAACAAGAAGCTGACCGGCATGTCCTTCCGCGTGCCCACCTCCGACGTGTCCGTGGTTGATCTGACCGTCGAGCTGGAAAAGGGCGCTTCCTACGAGACGATCTGCAAGACACTCAAGGCCGCCTCCGAGGGCGAGCTCAAGGGCGTGCTCGGTTACACCGAAGATGCCGTCGTCGCCACCGACTTCCGTGGCTGCCCGCTGCCGTCGATCTTCGACGCCACTGCCGGCATCGCCCTCGACGACACCTTCGTCAAGCTGGTGGTCTGGTACGACAACGAGTACGGCTACACCTGCAACATGCTGCGTTTCGTCAAACACGTCGCCCAGTAATCGCCATGAACTTCAAGAAGCTCACCGATCTCGATGTCGCCGGCAAGCGCGTCTTCATCCGTGCCGACCTCAACGTGCCGCAGGATGAGCACGGTGCCATCACCGATGACACGCGCATCCGCGCCGCCCTGCCCGGCATTGAATATGCGCTGAAGAGCGGTGCCGCTGTCATGGTGACTTCGCACCTGGGCCGCCCCAACGAAGGCGAGCTGCGCAGCGAGGATTCGCTGGCGCCGATCGCCCAGCGCATGGGCCAGTTGCTTGGGCGGCCTGTTCGGCTGGTGCAGGACTGGGTAAGCGGTGTCGACGCCAAGGCCGGCGAAGTGGTGATGCTCGAAAATTGCCGCGTCAACAAGGGCGAGAAGAAGAGCGACGACGCGCTGTCGAAACAGATGGCCGCGCTCTGCGATGTCTGGGTGCACGATGCGTTCGGTACCGCCCACCGCGCCGAAGCTACTACCTACGGCATGGGCAAATACGCCAAGGTGGCCTGTGCCGGTCCTTGCGTGGCGCAGGAACTTGAGGCGCTGTCGAAGGCGCTGGCGCATCCGGCCCACCCGCTGCTGGCCATCGTCGCCGGTTCCAAGGTTTCCACCAAGCTGACCGTGCTGGAGTCGCTGGCCGACAAGGTCGACCAGCTCATCGTCGGTGGCGGTATCGCCAATACCTTCCTGCTGGCCGCCGGTCACAAGATCGGCAAGTCGTTGGCGGAAGCGGATCTGGTCGAAGCGGCCAAGCGCATCATGACCAAGGTCAATGTGCCTTTGCCGGTCGATGTCGTTGTCGCCAAGGAGTTCTCCGCAACGGCTGCCGCCACGATCAAGAAGATTGAAGACGTGGCCGACGACGACATGATTCTGGATGTCGGCCCGGAAACCTCGCGCACGCTGGCCCGCGTGGTGGCTGAAGCCGGCACCATCGTGTGGAACGGACCGCTCGGCGTGTTCGAATTCGAGGCTTTTGCCAACGGCACGCGTACGCTGGCGGAAGCCATTGCGGCTTCCCCCGCATACTCGCTGGCCGGCGGTGGCGATACCATCGCGGCGATCAACAAGTTCGGCACCCGGGTCAGCTACATCTCCACCGCTGGCGGCGCCTTCCTGGAGTTCCTCGAAGGCAAGACCCTGCCCGCCGTCGAAATTCTCGCGCAACGCGCGAACAACTAACTAGAAAAAACCATCTCCAGAGGAGTCAGACATGCTCGTATCCATGCGCCAACTGCTCGACCACGCCGCTGAACACGGCTACGGTCTGCCCGCCTTCAACGTCAACAACATGGAACAGGTCTGGGCCATCATGGAGGCCGCCCAGGAAGTCGATTCGCCGGTGATCATGCAGGCGTCGGCCGGTGCCCGCAAATACGCCGGCGAAGCCTTTTTGCGCCACCAGATCCTGGCTGCACTGGAAACCTACCCGAACATTCCCGTCGTCATGCATCAGGACCACGGCCAGTCGCCGGCGGTGTGCATGGCCGCGATCCGTTCCGGCTTCACCTCGGTGATGATGGACGGCTCGCTCGAAGCCGACGGCAAGACCACCGCGTCGTACGACTACAACGTTGCCGTGTCGCAGGAAGTGGTGAAGTTTGCGCACGCCATCGGTGTGTCGGTCGAGGCCGAGCTCGGCGTGCTGGGTTCGCTCGAAACCATGATGGGCGACAAGGAAGACGGTCATGGCGCTGAAGGCACGATGACGCGCGAACAGCTGCTGACCGATCCGGACCAGGCCGCCGACTTCGTCAAGAAGACCAACTGCGACGCGCTGGCGATTGCCATCGGCACCTCGCACGGCGCCTATAAGTTCACCAAGAAGCCCACTGGCGACATTCTCGCCATCGACCGCATCAAGGAAATCCACGCGCGCATCCCGAACACCCACCTGGTGATGCATGGCTCGTCTTCGGTGCCGCAGGAACTGCTCGAAGAGATCCGCCAGTTCGGCGGCGACATGAAGGAAACCTACGGCGTGCCGGTCGAGGAGATCGTCAACGGCATCAAGCACGGCGTGCGCAAGGTGAACATCGACACCGACATCCGCCTTGCCATGACCGGTGCCGTGCGCCGCTATCTGGCCGAGAACCCCTCCAAGTTCGATCCGCGTGATTACTTGAAGCCGGCTCGCGAAGCCGCCAAGAAGATCTGCAAGGCCCGCTTCGAGGCTTTCGGCAGCGCCGGCAACGCCAGCAGGATCAAGCCGATCACGCTGGAGCAGATGGCCGAGCGTTACAAGAAGGGCGAACTGAACCAGATCGTAAAGTAAGCGCCGCTTCGCGGCGACCGCTTCAGGGCAGGCTCGCAGAGCCTGCCCTTTATCGTTAAAGGGGAGAACCATGGAGCATCTTGGTCACAAGGCAGATCGACTGCGCAGCTTTTTCAGCAACGGCTTGAATGCGGTCGAGTTTTTCGGTCTGCTCGTCATCGCCTTTGCCACCAGCATCGCCATCTACGACGAAGTGATGGTGATGTGGAATGCACAGAAGGTGCACCTGTCCGACCTGCTGATGATGTTCCTGTATCTGGAAATTCTCGCCATGGTCGGCCGCTATATGCAGTCGGGCGAATTGCCGGTGCGTTTCCCGTTGTATATCGGCATTGTTGCGCTGGCGCGTTATCTGATCATCGACCTCAAGGAGATGAGCGAGTGGCGCATGCTTGCCGTCACCCTGGCCTGCTTTATCCTGGCCGTGACCGTGCTGGTGATTCGCTACGGCCATCTGCGCTATCCCTACAATGAAGACCTCAGCCGCGAACAGGCCGTTCCGCGCAAATAAACAAACCAAGGAAAGTCCCGTGACCGCATCTCTGCCTACCGTCTACGAATCCAGCATCAAGAGCCTGCCCCTGCTCGGGCGCGGCAAGGTGCGCGACATCTACGCCGTCGGCGACGACAAGCTGCTGATCGTGGTCAGCGATCGTCTGTCGGCCTTCGACGTGATCCTGCCCGATCCGATTCCCGGCAAGGGCGCGGTGCTGACCGGCGTGGCGAATTTCTGGTTTGACAAGCTTGCGCACATTCTGCCCAACCAGCTCACCGGCATTGATCCCGAAACGGTGGTGCAGGGTGAAGAGGAAAAGGCCCAGGTGCGCGGTCGCGGTCTCGTGGTCAAGCGCCTCAAGCCGCTGCCCATCGAGGCAGTGGCGCGCGGCTACATCAGTGGCTCGGGTTGGAAGGATTACCAAAGTACCGGCGCCATTTGCGGCATTCCGCTGCCGGCGGGTCTCAAGATGGCGCAGAAGCTGCCGCAGCCGATCTTTACGCCCGCCTACAAGGCCGAGGCCGGCGCGCACGACGAGAACATCAGCTTCGAGAAGGTGGTTGAGCTGGTCGGTGCCGAGATGGCTGAAAAGGTGCGTGATGTGACGCTGAAGCTCTATAGCGAAGCCGCCGACTACGCCAAGTCCAAGGGCATCATCATCGCCGATACCAAGTTCGAGTTCGGCCTCGACCAGGACGGCGTGCTGCATCTGATCGATGAAGCCCTGACGCCGGACTCCTCGCGCTTCTGGCCGGCCGATACCTACGCCGAAGGCAGCAATCCGCCGAGCTTCGACAAGCAGTTCGTGCGTGACTATCTGGAGACGCTGGACTGGAACAAGACGGCGCCGGGGCCGAAACTGCCTGCCGACGTGATCGCCAAGACCACGGCGAAGTATCAGGAAGCGCTTGAAAAGCTGACCAAGTAACCTCATCTGCCATAAAGGGCCGCCGCAGCGCAAAGCCGGCGGCCTTTTTCCTTCAGGGCCTCATCATGACTGCAAACAATCCGCTCCTCGATTTCTCCGGCCTGCCGCGCTTCGATGCGGTCAAACCCGAACATGTCGCACCCGCCATCCACGCCTTGCTGGATGAAAACCGGACCCTGATCGAAACGTTGCTCAAGCCGGAAACGCCGGCGACCTGGGCCGACTTTGTACAGCCCATGATCGACGCCGGCGAACGCATGGGTCGCGCCTGGGGTGTGGTCGGTCACCTGCATGGGGTCATGGACGTGCCCGAGTGGCGCGAAGCCTACAATGCCTTGCTGCCTGAAATCTCCGCGTTCTACGCCGAACTGGGCCAGAACCTCGAACTCTTCGGCAAGTACAAGGCGCTGCGCGAGAGCCAGGAATACGCGACGCTGAGTCCGGCGCAGAAGAAGATTGTCGACAACGAAGTGCGCGACTTCCGTCTTTCCGGCGCCGAACTGCCGGACGAGCAAAAGCCGCGCTTCAAGGCAATCTCTGAAGAGTTGTCGGCGTTGGCCGCCAAGTTTTCCGAGAATCTGCTCGACGCGACCAATGCGCATGCCGAGTGGATCAGCGACGAAAAGCAGCTCGCCGGCCTGCCCGAAGACGCGATCGCCGCTGCGCGTGCTGCGGCCGAGCGTGATGGAAAAGACGGCTGGAAATTTACGTTGCATGCGCCGTCCTATATTCCGGTGCTGCAATATGCCGATGACCGTGATTTCCGCGCGCGCATGTATCGCGCTTACGCGACCCGAGCTTCGGAGTTTGGCAAGGCGGAATGGGACAACACGCCGCTGATCGAGAAAATTCTCGCGCTGCGCGACGAAGAGGCGCGCATGCTCGGCTACCAGAGCTATGCCGAGGTGTCGCTGGTACCCAAAATGGCGGACACACCGGCACAGGTGATCAAGTTCCTGCAGGACCTGGCCGCCAAGGCGCGCCCGTTCGCCGAGAAGGATGTGGCCGAGCTGCGCGAATTCGCCAGGCAGAAACTCGGCCTCGACCAGCTCGAGTCCTGGGACATGAGCTACGCGTCCGAGAAACTCAAGCAGGAGCGTTATGCCTTCTCCGACGAGGAAGTGAAGCAGTATTTCCCCGAACCCAAGGTCATCGAAGGCCTGTTCCGGGTGATCGAGTCGCTGTTCCAGGTGAAGCTCGAAAGCGATAGTGCACCGACCTGGGACCCGGCCGTGCGCTTTTTCAAAATCCACCGGGATTACAAGCTGGTGGGGCAGTTCTATCTCGACCTGTATGCGCGCGAAACCAAGCGCGGCGGCGCCTGGATGGACGAGGCAATCACACGCCGTCGTGTCGCCAATGGCGTCCAGACGCCGGTCGCCTACCTGACCTGCAATTTCCCGGCGCCCGTAAACGGCAAGCCGGCGACCTTCTCGCACGACGACGTAATTACCCTGTTCCATGAAACCGGTCATGGTCTGCACCACCTGCTCACGCAGGTCGACGAACTGCCGGTTTCCGGCATTCATGGCGTCGAATGGGATGCAGTCGAGCTGCCCAGTCAGTTCATGGAAAACTTCTGCTGGGAATGGGACGTGTTGCAGGGCATGACTGCGCACAGCGAAACCGGGCAGCCCTTGCCTCGCGCTCTCTACGACAAGATGATCGCCGCCAAGAACTACCAGGCCGGCATGATGACCCTGCGCCAGGTCGAGTTCTCGATTTTCGATCTGCAGATCCATAGCGTGCCGGCGGCAGAGGCCAAGGACTTCAGGAAGATCCTCGACGCCGTGCGCAAGGACGTCGCCGTGGTGGTGCCGCCCGAGTGGAACCGTTTCCCGCAAAGTTTTTCGCACATCTTCGCCGGCGGCTATGCGGCTGGTTACTACAGCTACAAGTGGGCGGAAGTGCTGTCGGCGGATGCCTTTGCCGCCTTCGAGGAAGCGCGTGCGCAGAAGGGTGCCGAGGCCAGCGTGCTGGATGCGGTTACCGGCAGCAAGTTCTGGCAGGAAATCCTTTCGGTCGGCGGTTCGCGCCCGGCGCTGGAGTCGTTCAAGGCCTTCCGCGGCCGCGAGCCTTCTGTCGATGCACTGCTACGGCATAATGGGATGGTGGCTGCGTAGCCGCCACCATGAACCCCGCCGATCCTGCGGATCGACCTCGCCTTCGGCATCGCAAATGAGAAGGGCCCGGAACTCCGGGCCCTTCTCATTTGTATCTTTCTTCGCTCAGGACGTTTTTTCGGGCTGGAGCAGGAAGGAAATCTCCTCTTCGAGCAGCACCGGATCGCCGACATTGAGTTCGATCAGGCGGCGCAGATGGGTGACGCTGTCGAGGTCCATGCTTTCGCCCTTGATGCCGACGCTGCGGTCCTTGATGTGGGCGGCGCGGCCCCAGAGCATGATCACGACCCCGGCGGCAAGCTGCACCTGCAGACGGCAACGTTCCTCGGGCTTGACGCTGGCCCCTTCCGGCAGCGTGACCAGCGCACCCTTGAGCGACAGGTCCTCGATTTGCACCGTGTATTCATCGCTGTCGGTCAGCAGCTTGGCGCCGGTGTGGAAGTTGGCCCGCCAGAAACGGCGGCGTTCGTGGCTCGGTGAAGACATGCAGGACTCCCTCGAATGGATGTCCCATTATAGAGGCCAAATCCCCGGCTTCGGGTTAAGATCGCGCCCATGAAAATCGCCGCCTGGAACGTCAATTCCCTCAAGGTTCGCCTGCCGCATCTGCTCGACTGGCTGGCCACCGAAAAGCCCGATGTGGTCTGCCTGCAGGAGACCAAGACCGAGGACAAGGGCTTTCCCTTTGCCGAGATCGAGGCCGCCGGCTACAAGGCGTTCCATAACGGTCAGAAGACCTATAACGGGGTGGCCATCCTGTCGCGTTTGCCGACCACCGAGCTGCATTGCGACATTCCCGATTTCGAGGATCACCAGAAGCGCATCATCGCGGCGACCGTCAACGATGTGCGCATCGTCTGCGCC
>DATMTO010000071.1:0-1725 GCA_035564055.1 Rhodocyclaceae bacterium
GTTAACTGGGATGAGAGCAACTGAAGAAAGACCAGGGTGAAACGCCGCGGCATCACGCCGCGGCGCAAGGCGACACGCGTTACCTGCACGCCAAACAGGTGCCCCGCCTCGATCGCCTCCAGCCCCTTGTCGCGCTCGGCATCGAAGGCAGGACCGGCCAGAATGCCGACACCAAGCCCCATCGCCACATAAGTCTTGATCACGTCCGAATCCACCGCAGTGAGGATCAGATTGGGGCTGAGTTCGGCCTTGGCAAAGGCCTCGTCAAGACGGCTCCGGCCCGAGAAGGCAGGATCGTAGGTGATGATGGGGTACTCGGCCAAAGCCTGCAGGGAGAGGTGCGACAGCTTCAGCAGCGGGTGTTCTTCCGGAACCACCACCTTGTGCGTCCACGAATACGCAGGCAAGGACACGAGCGTGTCGGAAGAAATCAAGGATTCGGTAGCCAGACCGATTTCGGCATCGCCACGCTGGACCATCTCGGCCACCTGGAGCGGATTGCCGGCACGAATCGCCAGACGCACGCGCGGATACTGGCGGGTGAACTCGGCCACGATGCGTGGCAGTACATAGCGCGCCTGTGTGTGGGTTGTTGCCACTGTCAGGGTGCCGGCCGCTTCGTCGCTGAACTCGGCGCCCACACGGCGCAGGTTCTCGGCCTCGCGCAGAACGCGGCGCGCGCTTTCGGTAATCGCCACGCCGGCCGCCGTCAGTCCTGTAAAGCGCTTGCCGGAGCGCTCGAAAATGCTGACGCCAAGTTCTTCCTCAAGCAAACGTATCTGCTTGCTGACACCGGGTTGCGAAGTAAACAGGCGCTCCGAAGCCGTGGTCACGTTGAGGCCGTTATCCACGACCTCGACCAGGAAACGCAGCTGCTGGAGCTTCACCGCGGCTCCGTCAACCTTGCAGGCGCTGGCGGCGCGTCTCGAACAGGCAGACGCCGGCGGCAACCGAAGCATTCAGGCTTTCGACGCTGCCGGCCATGGGAATCTGCACCAGCTCGTCACAGGTGTCGCGCGTCAGGCGGCGCATGCCCTCGCCTTCCGCACCGATCACCCAGGCCAGCGGCTGCTTCTGCTCGACCTGATACAAGGTTTTGTCCGACTCGCCGGCGGTGCCGACGATCCAGATATTGCGGTCCTTGAGCTCTCGTAACGTACGCGCCAGATTGGTGACCATGATGTAGGGCACCGTATCGGCCGCGCCGCTCGCCACCTTGATGACGGTGGCATTAAGGCCGCAGGCGCGGTCCTTGGGCGCGATCACGGCGTGCACGCCGGCGGCGTCGGCCACGCGCAGACAGGCGCCGAGATTGTGCGGATCGGTGATGCCGTCGAGGACCAGCAACAACGGCGGCTCGTTGAGCACATCCAGCACGTCGTCAACGCTATGTGCCAGCACGACGACCTTGACCTTGGCCACCACGCCCTGATGGCGGGTACCGTAGCCCATGCCGTCCAGACGGGCGCTATCTACCGGCAGCACGCGCACCTTGTGCAGTTCGGCCAGCTTGAGCAGATCGCGCAAACGTGCGTCCTGGCGCTGGCTGGAAACATAAAGCTCGACCACGCTCTCGGCATTCTGGCGCAGGCGGGTCGTCACGGCGTGGAAGCCGTGGATCATGCGTGTTTCGGACAAACTTTTCTCCCGAGGCGCATCTGCGCCTCTCTATCAGCGTTTCTTCTTGCGGCCGACCGACGGGCCGCGCGAACCGGTGGCGGGCTT
>DATMTO010000072.1:0-3937 GCA_035564055.1 Rhodocyclaceae bacterium
CTGATTGATCGCGAGGTCGCCAAGTATCCGGCCGACCAGAAGCAGTCTGCCGTCATGGCGGCCTTGGCCATTGCCCAGGACGAAAAGGGCTGGCTTGCGCGCGAAACCATCGAATACGTTGCCAACTATCTCGAGATGCCGGCCATCGCCGCATACGAAGTTGCCAGCTTCTACAACATGTATGACCTCGACCCTGTCGGCAAGTACAAGATCACGGTGTGCACCAATCTGCCGTGCGCCTTGTCCGGTGGCGTGCATGCAGCCGACTACGTGAAGGAAAAGCTCGGCATCGACTTCAACGAGACGACGGCCGACGGCAAGTTCACGCTCAAGGAAGGCGAGTGCATGGGCGCCTGCGGTGACGCACCGGTCATGCTGGTGAACAACAAGCGCATGTGCAGCTTCATGACGCCGGCCCAGATCGACAAGCTTTTGGCGGAGTGCAAGTAAATGGCGCTGATCGCAACCAAGAATCCGCTCCTGACCGTGGGTTGGGAAAAGGGCGATGCCGGCTGGGGTATCAAGGAATACGAAGCGCGTGGTGGCTACCAGTCGCTGCGCAAGATCCTGACCGAGAAGACCCCGCCGGAAAACATCATCGCCGAGCTCAAGGCTTCGGTGCTGCGCGGCCGCGGCGGCGCAGGTTTCCCGACCGGCCTCAAGTGGAGCTTCATGCCCAAGGTCATCAATGGTGACCGTTACGTCGTGTGCAACTCCGACGAAGGCGAGCCGGGTACCTTCAAGGACCTCGACCTGCTGCGCTACGATCCGCATTCCGTCATCGAAGGCATGGCCATCGCCGCCTACGTGATGAGCGCCAATCGCGGCTACAACTACATCCACGGCGAGATCTTCGAAATCTACAAGCGCTTTGAAGCTGCGCTGGATGAAGCCCGTGCCGCCGGCCTGATCGGCCAGAACATTCTTGGCAGCGGCTTTAATTTCGAACTGTTCGCGCATCACGGTTACGGCGCCTATATCTGCGGCGAAGAAACCGGTCTGCTCGAATCGATCGAAGGCAAGAAGGGCCAGCCGCGCTTCAAGCCGCCGTTCCCGGCGACTTTCGGCCTGTACGGTAAACCGACCACGATCAACAACACCGAGACTTTTGCTGCGGTTCCCTACATCCTCAAGATGGGTGGCGAGCAGTATCTGAACCTGGGCAAGCCGAACAACGGCGGTACCAAGCTGTTCTCGATCTCGGGTCATGTGAACAAGCCGGGCAACTATGAAATTCCGATGGGGATGCCGTTCTCGGAGCTGCTCGAAATGGCCGGCGGCATGCGCGGCGGCCGCAAGCTCAAGGCGGTGATCCCAGGCGGTTCGTCGGCGCCGGTGCTGCCGGGCGACATCATGATGCAATGCACGATGGACTATGACTCCATCGCCAAGGCTGGCTCCATGCTGGGCTCGGGCGCGATCATCGTGATGGACGAAACCGTTTGTATGGTCAAGGCGCTGGAGCGCCTGTCCTACTTCTACTTCGAAGAGTCCTGCGGGCAGTGCACGCCGTGCCGCGAAGGTACTGGCTGGCTGTACCGCGTGGTGCATCGCATCGAAAGCGGCGAGGGCCGTCCGGAAGACCTGGAACTGCTGATGAGCGTTACCGACAACATCATGGGCCGCACCATCTGCGCCCTGGGTGATGCCGCCTCCCTGCCGGTGCGCAGCTTCGTTCAGCACTTCAAGAGCGAATTCGAACACCACATTCAAAACAAGCAGTGCCTCGTGCCGCATGATGTGCAGCGCGCCGGCAGCTCCTTCTACATGTAAGGCCCGTCATGCTAGAAATCGAAATCGACGGCAAGTCGCTGCAGGTCGCCGAAGGCAGCACCATCATGGATGCCGCCCATGAAGCCGGCACCTACATTCCGCACTTCTGCTATCACAAGAAGCTGTCCATCGCGGCCAACTGCCGCATGTGCCTGGTCCAGGTCGAGAAGGCGCCCAAGCCTTTGCCCGCCTGCGCCACGCCGGTTGCCAATGGCATGAAGGTGTTCACGCACTCCGAACTGGCCTTGAAGGCCCAGAAGGGTGTGATGGAGTTCCTGCTGATCAACCACCCGCTGGATTGCCCGATCTGCGACCAGGGCGGCGAATGTCAGCTGCAGGATCTGGCCGTCGGTTACGGCAGCTCCGCCTCGCGCTATCAGGAAGAGAAGCGCGTGGTGTTCAACAAGAACCTCGGCCCGCTGGTGAATACCGACATGACGCGTTGCATCCACTGCACGCGCTGTGTCCGTTTCACGACCGAGATTGCCGGCGAAATGGAAATGGGCCAGGCCGGTCGCGGCGAGCACGCCGAGATCATGCCCTTCATCGAGAAGACCGTTGATTCGGAACTCTCGGGCAACATCATCGACCTGTGCCCGGTTGGTGCGCTGACTTCGAAGCCGTTCCGCTACGCCGCGCGTACCTGGGAACTGGCCCGCCGCAAGTCGGTCGCTCCGCATGATGGCCTGGGTTCTAACATCATCGTCCAGGTCAAGCACGACAAGGTATTGCGCGTGCTGCCGCTGGAAAACGAAGACATCAACGAGTGCTGGCTGTCGGACAAGGATCGCTTCTCCTACGAAGCCGTCAACTCCGAACAGCGTCTGACCAAGCCCATGGTGAAGCAGGGCGGTCAGTGGGTTGAGGCTGATTGGGGTGTCGCCCTCGATTACATTGGCCACGCGCTCAAGGACGTGGTCAAGACCCATGGCGCCGACGCCGTCGGTACGCTGGTGTCGCCGCAAGCCACGCTGGAAGAAATGTTCCTGGCGCAGAAGCTGACGCGCGAACTGGGGTCTCACAATGTCGACTTCCGCCTGCGTCACAGCGATTTCTCGCTTGATGGCAAGCGTGCCGGCACGCCGTGGCTGGGTATGAAGGTCACCGAATTCGCCAAGCTCGATCGCGTGCTGGTGGTCGGTTCCTTCCTGCGCAAGGATCATCCGTTGCTGGCCCAGCGTCTGCGTCAGTCCGCCAAGCGCGGTACGCAAGTCTCGCTGATCCAGTCGGTCGACGACGATCAGCTGATCAAGAACACCCTCCGCGCTGTCGGTCTGCCTTCGCAACTACCGCAAGTCCTGGCCGAAGTGGTCAAGGCCGTGGCCACCGCCAAGGGTGCTGCAGTCGATGCAGCCCTGAGTGGCGTAACGGTTTCCGCCGCTGCACAGAAGATCGCCGACAGCCTGGTTTCGGGCAGCAACGCTGGCGTCTTCCTCGGCAACTTCGCGCAACAGCATCCGCAAGCTGCTTCGCTCGAGGCGCTGGCCCAGCAACTGGCCAAGCTGCTCGGCGCCAAGCATGGCGTGCTCGGCGAAGCCGCCAACTCGGTCGGCGGTTATGTTGCCAAGGCGCTGCCGTTTGGTCATGGCGGCAATGGTCTTAATGCTGCGCAAATGTTCGCCCAGCCGCGCAAGGCCTATCTGCTCGTTAATACCGAGCCGGAGCTCGATAGCGCCAACGGTGCACAGGCAACTGCGGCGCTCAAGGATGCTGCCATGGTTGCCGTGTTCTCCGCCTTCAAGTCGGAAGCTGCGCTCGACTATGCTGACGTGCTGCTGCCGATCTCGCCCTTTACCGAAACCTCTGGCACCTTCGTCAATACGGAAGGCCGCGTGCAGAGCTTCAACGCCGTTGCCAAGGCGCTGGGCGAAACCCGTCCGGGCTGGAAGGTGCTGCGCGTACTCGGCAACGTGCTCAATCTGCCGGGCTTCGAATACGTCAGCAGCGAAGAAGTCCGCGACGAAGTGCTCGGCGGCGCCGACGAGTTCGTCAACGGTCTCGACAATGGCGTCAATGCTGCAGTCAGCCTGAATGGCGCCGCAGCCGGCGGTGTCGAGCGCATCGCCGATGTGCCGATCTACTTTGCCGATGCGCTGGTGCGTCGTGCGCCGAGCCTGCAGCGTGCACGTGATGCCGCTGCCCCGGCTGCGCGCGTGAACGCCGC
>DATMTO010000073.1:0-2008 GCA_035564055.1 Rhodocyclaceae bacterium
CGGCATCGCGACCCAGATCGTGGTCGAGCGCCAGTTGCAGGAACAGGGCAGCAGCCGCCATGACCTGGGCCCGACCCCCGATGTGGCGCGCAAGAATTTCGTCGCGAAGGTGTGGGAGTGGAAGGAGCAAAGCGGCAACACCATTACGACGCAGATGCGGCGCCTGGGCGACAGCGTGGACTGGAGCCGCGAGTACTTCACGATGGACGACAAGCTGTCCAAGGTGGTGACCGACACCTTCGTGAAGCTCTACCAGCAGGGCTTGATCTACCGCGGCAAGCGCCTCGTGAACTGGGATCCGGTGCTGCATAAGGCCGTGTCCGACCTCGAAGTGGTTTCGGAAGAAGAGGACGGCTCGCTGTGGCACATCAAGTATCCCTTGGCCGACGGCTCGGGTTCGCTGACCGTGGCTACCACCCGTCCTGAAACCATGCTCGGCGACACCGCCGTGATGGTGCATCCGGAAGATGAGCGCTACGCCCACCTGATCGGCAAGACGGTCAAGCTGCCGCTGTGCGATCGCGAGATTCCAATCATTGCCGATGAGTACGTGGACCGCGAATTCGGTACCGGCGTGGTCAAGGTGACCCCAGCGCACGATTTCAACGACTATGCCGTCGGCCAGCGTCACAAGCTGCCGATGATCTGCATCCTCACGCTGGACGCCAAGATCAACGACGAAGCCCCGGCTCAATATCGCGGCATGGACCGCTTCGCCGCACGCAAGCAGATCGTTGCCGATCTCGAAGCCGCCGGCCTGCTGGTGCAGATCGACAAGCACAAGCTCAAGGTGCCGCGCGGCGATCGCACCAATGTCGTGATCGAGCCCATGCTCACCGACCAGTGGTTTGTCGCCATGACCAAGCCGGGCGCCAACGGCAAGAGCATTACCGAACAGGCGCTGGAAGTGGTTGCCTCGGGCGAGATCAAGTTCCACCCGGAAAACTGGGTCAATACCTACAATCAGTGGCTCAACAACATCCAGGACTGGTGCATTTCACGTCAGCTCTGGTGGGGCCATCAGATCCCGGCCTGGTACGGCGACAACGGCAAAGTGTACGTTGCCCACGACGAAGCCGAAGCCAAGGCGCAGGCCGCCAAAGATGGTTACACCGGCGCGCTGAAACGCGACGATGACGTACTCGACACCTGGTATTCCTCCGCGCTGTGGCCTTTCTCCACGCTGGACTGGACACCCGAGTGGCCGGCCAAGTCGAATCCCGCGCTCGACCTTTACCTGCCTTCGACCGTACTGGTTACCGGTTTCGACATCATCTTCTTCTGGGTGGCGCGCATGGTCATGATGACCAAGCACATCACCGGCAAGATTCCGTTCAAGGACGTGTATGTGCACGGCCTGATCCGCGATGCCGAAGGCCAGAAGATGTCGAAGTCCAAGGGCAATGTGCTCGACCCGATCGACCTCATCGACGGCATCGGTCTCGATGATCTCGTCGCCAAGCGCACCACCGGTTTGATGAACCCCAAGCAGGCCGAGCAGATCGCCAAGCGCACCAAGAAGGAGTTCCCCGAAGGCATTCCCGGTTTCGGCACCGACGCACTGCGCTTTACCTTCCTCAGCTTGGCCTCGCCCGGCCGCGACATCAAGTTCGACATGCAGCGTTGCGAGGGCTATCGCAATTTCTGTAACAAGCTGTGGAACGCCACGCGCTTCGTGCTGATGAACTGCGAAGGGCAAGACTGTGGTTTTGGCAAGCCCGGCCCTTGCGCCCCCGGCGATTGCGCACCGGATGGCTACCACCACTTCTCGCAAGCCGATCGCTGGATCGTCTCCGAGCTGCAGCGCGTCGAGGCCGAAGCGGCGCAGCATTTCGCCGACTACCGTTTCGACCTGCTCGCCAAGACGGTGTACGAATTCGTCTGGGATCAGTATTGCGACTGGTACCTGGAACTCGCCAAGGTGCAGATCCAGACCGGCAATGAAGCGACGCAACGCGGCACCCGCCGCACCCTGCTGCGCGTACTCGAAACCATTCTGCGTCTCGCC
>DATMTO010000074.1:0-18502 GCA_035564055.1 Rhodocyclaceae bacterium
GCCAGCGCCTGGACGGCGGATGCGTATGGCATCCTGCTGGCCAGCGGCGCCGGTGCACTGGGCGTGCGCCTGGGCCTGCCCCTGCACGACGATGCCGGTGATCTCGGCGACCGGCCCGAGCTGGGCATGGGCGACGATGCCGACGCCGACTTCCTGCAAAGCACCATCGGCTTGGTCTGGCGCACGCTGGTACTGGGGCTGCTGGTGGTCACGCTGCTGTGGCTCGGCAGCCTGATGGGAAGCTAAGTGCGCAGCTGACCGGCAGCGTTCATAGCGCCCCGGCCAGCGCCTTGTCGGCGTTTCGCGCATAGAATAGATGCTCAAACTCGTGGGGAGACCGAGATGAGCAGCAAGCCAGAAGTTGTTGTGGTCAGCGCCGTGCGTACTGCCATAGGCAGCTATGGCGGCGCCCTCAAGGATTTCTCGCCTTCGCAGATGGGCGCCATCGTCGTGCGCGAAGCCATCGAGCGCGCCGGCGTCGGGGCCGAACGCATCGGCCACCTCGTCTGTGGCAACGTCATTCACGGCGAAGCGCGCGACATGTATGTTTCGCGCGCCATTGCGCTCGATGCCGGCCTGCCGCGAGAATCCTGCGCCCTGACGCTCAATCGCCTGTGCGGCTCCGGCCTGCAATCCATCGTCACTGCCGCCAACGCCATCCAGCTCGGCGAGACCGAGGCCGCCGTCGGCTGCGGTGTCGAGAGCATGAGCCGCGCCGGCTATCTGATGCCGGCAGCGCGCTTCGGTGCGCGCATGGGCAACACCACCCTGATCGACATGATGGTAGGCGCGTTGACTGATCCCTTCAGCCCCAATCACATGGGCATCACCGCCGAGAATATCGCCGAAAGCTGGGGTATCGGGCGTGAGGCGCAGGATGCGTTTGCGCTTGAAAGCCAGCGCCGCGCCGTGGCCGCCATCGACGCCGGCTACTTCAAGTCGCAGATCGTGCCGGTTGAAATGGCGTCGAAGAAGGGCAGCACCTTTTTCGATACCGATGAATATCCCAAGCGCGACGCCACGCTGGAGGGCTTGGCCAAGTTACGACCGGCGTTCAAGAAGGACGGAACGGTCACGGCAGGGAATGCCTCCGGCCTCAACGATGCCGCCGCCGCCGTGGTGTTGATGGAAGCGGGCGCTGCCCAGCGCGCCGGCCTGAAGCCGATGGCGCGGCTCGTTGCCTATGGCGTGGCCGGCGTCGATCCCAGCCTCATGGGCACCGGCCCGATTCCGGCAACGCAGATCGCATTGCAGCGCGCCGGCCTCAAGGCGTCCGACCTCGACATCATCGAGTCCAACGAAGCCTTCGCCGTGCAGGCCATCTGCGTGAACAAGGGTCTTGATCTCGATCCGGCCAAGGTCAACGTCAACGGCGGCGCCGTGGCGCTCGGCCATGCGCTGGCGGCGACCGGTACGGTGCTGACGGTGAAATGCCTGCATGAGCTGCAGCGCGTACAGAAACGCTACGGCCTCGTCACCATGTGCATTGGTGGCGGGCAGGGAATTTCGGCGATTTTTGAGCGGCTGTAACCGCAAGCTTTCAGGGGGTTGCGCCGGGCAGGCGTAGTGCCGTGCCGGCCACTGCCGCGGGTTTCTGCGTGGCAGGCAACTTCTTCAACGCGAGCTCTGCTTTCAGCGCTTCCGAGCGCGACCCGCATTCCCGAAACCCCACCAGCCTGAGCGGTTTCTTCATGCGCGTGTAACGCGCGCCCTTGCCTGCGGCATGCTCTGCGTAACGGCGCTCCACGTCGGTGGTAATGCCGGTATAGAGCGAGCCATCCTCGCATTCGATCAGGTAGAGATACCAGACGGATTCAGCCATGCAACGTAAGGTCCATCCATTCAATTGCAGCTGAATGTATTACAAAATCTAGCGTGCCAGGAAGCAACCGAAATTGATGACGTCGTAGTAGCGCGCTTCGGAAAAGCCGGGGTGGTGGCCGCGCAGGCGCGCGATGATGGCGGCCAGATCGGGTGTGTTGCTGGATAGCGCTTCATGGCCGGCCGAAAAGGCGGAGGCGAGAAGCAGCGTAGCATGTGCCAGAGCCTCCTCGACATGACGCGCGGCCACATCGGGGAACAGGCGTTCCAGTCCCAGCCCCTCGGATTGGCGGCCCCACACGCGGCGCAATTGTTCGGATAGGGCGGCATCCATCAGGTCGCTCATGGCCAGGACGGCTTTGCTGAATGGCATATCAATCTCCTGTCGAGTTGGGATACTGAATGCCGAGGGCTTAGACAGCGTTTTGCAAGCTTCCCCAGTATGACCCCGGATGACGGATGATGCTGACATATATCTGTCGGCATTTCCCGCACTGCTTAGCCGCAGGCTATGAAGTGTAGGACTGCACTCTGTGGCAGTCACGGCCCCAGGGTAGCGGGGACGGCGCCGGTGCGGCTCCAGCCCCGGATCGTGGTGAGCACCGCCTGCTCCATGCCGGGCAGTCCGTGCGCGCTCCAGGCGCGACAGGCTTCGCCCTTTTCTTCGCTGCCGCCGCGTACGGTCAGCAGGGGGCTACCGGTATCGGCGGCGTATGCCTGGGCCGAACGGTAGGGCGTGTATTTGCACGGATCGCTTTCATGATGCACAAACAGCAGGCGGCCGCGTAGCATGCTCCAGTCAAGCGCCGAGATGCCGGGGCCGTTCCGGGTCGGCACGAACACCGAGCTGACCAGCGCCACATGCCCGACCAGATCGAGATTGGCGACCGCGATGCCGTAGGCGCTGACGGCACCTTCGCTGTGGCCGATGACGGTCCAGTCGGCAACCGGATACCGTTTCATGACCTCCAACAGCAGCGCCCGCATATCCTTACCGTAGCGCGGCCCGCGGCGGAAATTGTGGCTGAAGCTGCTCCATTCGTCGGAGGGCGCATCTGCCGACAACACCAGCGTGTCGTTGTCGAGCAGAAAGTGCCGACCGCGCAGCAGCGTATTGCCCTGCAGATCGAAGGCGATCCGGCCGTCTTCTTCGCGCAGCCGCATGATGCTGGGATAACCTGGAAGCAGAACGATCCCGTACTTGAACGCAGTCTTGCCGGGCAGGCGTGAGACGAGACCGCTGATGCTGTAACCCTCAAGCTTGGCCGTGACGATACTCTCGTCGGCAACGATATCGCCGAGCGCAGTCTGCGCCGTGGCGCCGCCGTAGGGAAGCAGGGCCAGCAAGGCGATCAGCAGGGTACGCAAGGGATTCACGGAGCGCGTTCAGTGGCGCAGGATCTTGGCGAGGAAAGCCTGTGCACGCTCCGACTTGGGCTGGGCGAAGAATTCGGCACTGGGCGCATCCTCGACGATACGGCCCGCATCCATGAAAACGACGCGGTTGGCAACGCTGCGCGCAAAGCCCATCTCGTGCGTGACGCAGAGCATGGTCATGCCGTCCCTGGCGAGCTCGGTCATGACGTCGAGCACTTCGGCAATCATTTCCGGATCGAGCGCCGAGGTGGGTTCATCGAAGAGCATGCACACCGGCTCCATGGCCAGCGCACGCGCAATCGCCACGCGCTGCTGCTGACCGCCCGAGAGCCGGCCGGGCATGGCGTCGGCGAAACCATCCATGCCGACGCGCGTGAGCAGGGCATGGGCGGCCGCTTCGGCTTCTTCCCGCGATTTGCCCAGCGCCTTGAGCGGCGCGAGGGTGAGGTTGTCGAGTACCGACAGATGCGGAAACAGTTCGAAATGCTGGAACACCATGCCGACCTTGCGGCGCAATGCGCGCAGGTCGGCCTGCGCTCCCAGCGCCACGCCATCGACTTCGGCGCTGCCCTGCTGGAAGGGCTCCAGCCCGTTGAGCGTGCGGATCAGCGTGCTCTTGCCCGAGCCCGAAGGGCCGCAGATAACGACGATTTCGCCCTTGGCGACATCGAGGTTGCAGTCGTACAGCACCTGCTTGGGGCCGAACCACTTGGACAGATTGCGGATCGTGATCATGGCAAGAACATATCATGCATTGGCGGCCCGATTTGATATTGTGTCGCCTATGAAAAGCTCATTGGTTGCCACCCTCGCCGTGGCCGCCGTCCTGCTGTTTTCCGGCGCGGCGCATGCCGGCAAGACGGTCGACGAGATTCGCGCACGCGGCCAGCTCGCCTGTGGTGTGAGTACCGGTGTGGCCGGCTTCTCGGCGGCCGACAGCAAGGGCGAATGGCGTGGCATGGATGTGGACTTCTGTCGTGCGCTGGCGGCGGCAGTGTTGAAAGACCCCGCCAAGGTGCGCTGGTCGCCGCTGACCTCGCAGCAGCGTTTCACCGCCTTGCAGTCGGGCGAGATCGACGTGCTGTCGCGCAACACCACCTGGACGCTGGGGCGCGATGCCGGGCAGGGGCTGGTCTATGCCGGTTACATGTTCATCGACGGCCAGGGCTTTCTCGTGCACAAACGCAGCGGCGTGACGGCGGCGAAGCAGCTCAATGGTGCCGAAATCTGCGTGCAGACCGGCACGACCACGGAAAAGAATCTGGCCGAGTTTGCCCGCGCCAACGGAATTCAGTTCAAGACCTTGATGTTCGAAAACCTGCGCGCTGTGCTCAAGGCATTCTTCAGCGGCCGCTGCCAGGCTTTCACCGCTGACGCTTCGGCCCTGGCCAGCATACGCGCCAACGACTCCGGCAAGCCGGAAGATTACCTCGTGCTGCCCGACCGCATCTCCAAGGAGCCGCTCGGGCCGGTAGTGCGGCGCGGCGACGAGGACTGGTTCGCACTGGTGCGTTGGGCCATCTTTGCATTGCTGGAAGCCGAAGAGCAGGGTATTACCCAGGCCAATGTAGACCAGATGCGCAAGTCTGCCGACCCGGCCGTACAGCGTCTGCTCGGTGTCAGCGAAGACGTGGGCAAGCCGCTGGGGCTAGACCGGGAGTGGGTCTATCGCATGCTCAAGGCCGTGGGCAACTATAGTGAAATCTTCGAGCGCAATGTCGGCCCGACCTCGCTGCTGCAGCTGCCGCGCGGCATCAATGCGTTGCCGCGCGATGGCGGTGTGATGTATTCGCCGCCGCTCAGATAGTATGCAGAAGGCGCGCAATCTCCTGCTGCAGGCCGCCATTGTGGGCCTAGTGCTGCTGGCCTTGTATGCGCTGGCCGGGATCGTGGCCGCCAAGATGCGCGGCCTCGGCGTCGAGCCTGGCTTCGGCTTTCTCGCTCAGCGCGCCGGCTTCGACATCGGCGATACGCTGATTGATTTCGATGCCGCCGACAGCTACGGTCGCGCCTTCGTCGTGGGTTTGCTGAATACCGTTGCCGTGGCGCTGGTGGCCATTGTTGCCAGCGTGCTGCTGGGCGGCGCACTCGGTCTCGGCCAGCTCGCGCGCAATCGGCTGCTGGCGCGGCTGTGCGAGGCTTACGTCGAACTATTCCGCAATGTGCCGCTGCTGTTGCAGGTGCTGATCGTCTATGTACTGCTGATCGGGCGGCTGCCCCTGCCGCATGAGGCGTGGCATGTGTTCGGCGATTGGGGGCCGGACGTCTGGTTGTCGAAGAGCGGACTGGCGCTGCCGTGGCCGATATGGGGTGAGGGCGGGCTGATGCTGGAACGGCCTGTGCTCGGGCGCTTCACCTTCAGCGGTGGTGCCATGCTGAGCCCCGAGTTCATGGCCGTCGCGTCAGCGCTGACCTTGTTTACCGCCGCCTACATTGCCGAGGTGGTGCGCGGCAGTGTGCAGTCTGTCTCGCAACGCCAGACCGAAGCGGCGCTGGCGCTCGGCCTCAGCGATGCTCAGACGCTGCGCTTCGTGGTCGTGCCGCAGGCGCTGCGCAGCATGATTCCGCCGCTGGCGAATCAGTTGCTCAATCTCATCAAGAACTCCTCTCTCGCGGTCGCGGTGGGCTATCCCGATCTCGTCGCGGTGGCCGATACCACGCTCAACCAAAGCGGCCACGCGGTCGAGTGCATCGCCATCATCATGGCCGTGTATCTGACGCTGTCTCTGCTGACCGCGGCCTTGATGGGCGGCTGGCACGCGCGCCTGCTCCGGCAGCAGGGCGGTCACTGATGGGCGCCGCCATGAAACGCTACCTCACGCCGGGCAACGCCGTCCTTGGCGCGCTTCTGCTGTGGGCGGCGTGGCATCTGTTCGACTGGGCGATCGTGCAGGCGGTGTTTCGCCCCGATGTTGCGGCCTGTCACGCGCTGGAAGGCCGAGGCGCCTGCTGGGGCGTGGTGGCGGAAAAGTATCGCGTGATTTTCTTCGGTCGCTATCCGTTCGAGGAGCAGTGGCGTCCATTGCTGGCGACGGCGCTCATGCTCGTCATGCTCGGCCTCAGTGTGAGCCGCCCATTCCGTAACCGCCGCATCCTCGTGCTGTGGGGGGCGGGGTTGGCAATCTTCCTACTGTTGATGAAAGGCGGCTTGTTTGGCCTGGCCAATGTCGATACGCCGCGCTGGGGCGGTTTGCCGCTGACGCTGATCCTGACCGTGTTCGGCCTGGCCGGAGCGTTCCCGCTGGCGGTGCTGCTGGCCCTGGGGCGTAATGGTCGCCTGCCGGTGGTGCGCAGTGTGTGTGCGGTGTTCATTGAAATTGTGCGCGGCGTGCCACTGGTGGCGGTGCTGTTCATGGCCGCCTTCCTGTTCCCGCTATTTCTGCCGCAGGGCTGGGACTTTCCGGCGCTGTTGCGCGTACTGGTCGGTATTGTTCTGTTTGCCGGCGCTTACCTGGCCGAAGTGATCCGCGGCGGGCTGCTTGCCATTCCGCGCGGCCAGACGGAGGCGGCACAGGCACTGGGCCTGTCGTACTGGCAGATGCAGGTGCGGGTGATCCTGCCGCAGGCGCTGCGCCAGGTGTTGCCGGCGCTGATGAACTCGGCCATTGCCCTGTTCAAGGATACGTCCCTGGTGATCATCGTCGGCCTGTTCGAGCTGACCGGCGCGCTTGGCCTGGCCGTGGACGGCGATCCGAAATGGCGTGCCTTTGCGCTCGATGGCTATCTGTTTATTGCGCTGATCTACTGGATCGGCTGTTTCGCTCTGTCGCGCTACAGCCGTACGCTGGAAAGAGCCACCTGAGCAGGCTGTCGCCCGCCTGCACGGAGAGGGTGTGGGCAGGTTGCCGGCGCGCAGCAACCATGCTCAGGCGCTCTTGATCGTCAAAGCTTAGAACTTGTAGGCGACACCCACCGTGTAGGCATCGATATCGCCGCGGCCGGTATCGCTATTGCCGACGCCGTAACGGTTCCATTCCGCCTTGCCGACGACCTGCTTGGTGAAGTCGTAGGAGAGGCCCAGACCGACGGTCGGGTGCGTGGAGGTCTTGGAGGTGTTGCCGAGGGTGGTGGCGCCGGTGCCCGAGGCGGCGTCGAGCTTGGTGTCGGCGACGATCAGGCCGACCTTGCCGTAGGCGGAGAAACCGTTCTGCAGCGGCAGGATGCCGACTGCACTGGCGGTAAAGCCCTTGGCCTTGTAGGTGCCGCTGGCGGTATCGGCGGCCGGTGCGCTGATGTTCGAACTGAAGTTGTACTTGCCCAGATCGACATAGCCGCCTTCGACCGCGAAGTTCCGATTGAACTGATAGCCGAGGTTCAGACCGTAGATGTTGTCACGGGTATCGAGGCTGCTGCTGGACGTGACGCCTTGCTTGCCGAGTGCGTTGTCGACGTCACCGTTTTTGAGCGTGTTGTGGGTGGCGCCAGCGTTGATGCCGGCGTACCAGCCGGTGTCCTGCGCATGCGCGGCCTGCATGGACAGCACGGCGACCGAGGCGGCGAAGCTGATGACTTTCCATGGCTGGCGGCGGCTGGCTGCGGAAAGTCCGGATTGAACGGTGATCTTGTTTGTTGCAGATGTCATGTAGGTCTCCTTCTGTGGCAGCGGTGCTGCGGAGACAACCTTAAGCGCCGGCGCGATTAAAACTGTTGCGTTCGGCGGAGCGGATGTAAGCGGGTGTTAGCAGTGCGGATCTGCTAACACTTGCAGACAGTGCTGACAAACACCTTGCGACAAGTTGCCGTCGGGGTGTGCGGTCCGCCACCGGTCCAACTTCTTGAAGCACCGGTAGCGAAAGCCGCTGATTGCGATGAGGACTGCGAGCTTGGCGGGTGCCGATGCGGACCGCATCTTCAAGCAGGCGTGACACAGGCCTCGTCCCCGTCTACACCGTAATGGTCAGGAGGTGGGAGCTGCCATCCTTGAATAACGGCATGGACGCATCATCTCCGCGTGCCGTGGTCTCGCCCGGTGTCGCCCTTCGCACCTGAATCAAATGCGCGGTATCCGCATGGCGATAGGTCACTGTGTAGCTGTCCCAATTGTCGGGCAGGCAGGGCTTAATATTGAGTCGTTGTCCCTGTTCCGTGCTTTCCAGATTCAGGCCGAGCAGCGATTCGATAAGTAGGCGATACATCCAGCCGGCCGATCCGGTATACCAGCTCCAGCCGCCGCGGCCGGTATGCGGGGCGACGCCATAGACATCGGCGGCCAGCACATATGGCTCGATTTTGTAGGTAGCGATACCTGCGGGCGTACGGCCGTGGTTGATCGGGTTGATGATGTTGAAAAGCTGCCATGCGCGCCCGGTCTCGCCCAGTTCGGCAAAGGCCATGGCTGCCCAGATGGCGCCATGGGTGTATTGTCCGCCGTTTTCACGCACGCCCGGCACATAGCCCTTGATATAGCCAGGGTTAAGCGAGCCGTTGTCGAAAGGGGGATCCAGCAGCTGAATCAGTCCGTCTTCGGCACGCACCAGATGGATATGCATGGCATCCATGGCCATCCTCGCGCGTTCGGGACTGCCGGCGCCGGAGAGTACCGACCAGCTTTGCGCAATCGCATCGATGCGGCATTCGCCATTGCTGGCGGTGCCGAGTGGGGTGCCGTCGTCGAAGTAGGCGCGTCGATACCATTCGCCATCCCAGCCGGCGTTTTCGAGCATGTTGTTGAGCTTGTGACCTTCATCCGTGCAGAGTTTGGCGAAGGGACGATCGCCGTGGCGCAGCGCCAGTTTGTTGAATTTCTGCAAAATGTCGTAGAGGAAAAATCCCAGCCACACGCTTTCGCCCCGGCCTTTTTCACCGACCAGATTCATGCCGTCATTCCAGTCGCCGGACCCCATCAGGGGCAGGCCATGTGCGCCGAAGCGCAGGCCATGACGGATGGCGCGTACGGCATGCTCATAGACGCTGGCGTGCTCGCCACTGCTGATGGGCAGATCGTAATAGGATTCTTCGTCTTCGTTCAGCATACGGCCTTGCAGGAAGGGCACCGTTTCTTCGAGTACCCCGACATCCCCGGTCGCATCAATATATCGACAGAGCGCATAGGGCAGCCACAAATAGTCGTCCGAGCAGCGTGTGCGCACGCCACGTCCTTGTGGCGGATGCCACCAGTGCTGCACATCACCTTCGGCAAACTGGCGCCCGGCGCACAATACGATCTGCTGGCGCAGTCGTTGCGGCAAGGTGTGCACCAGCGCCATGGCGTCCTGCAGCTGGTCGCGAAAACCGAAGGCGCCGCCGGACTGGTAATAGCCGCTGCGCGCCCACAGACGGCTCGCCAGCGTCTGATACAACAACCAGCCGTTGGCCAGCAGATTGACGGCCGGATCAGGTGTATCGACCTGCACTGCGCCGAGAAGGCGGCGCCAGTAGCTGCGGGTTTCAGTCAAGACCTCTTGGGCAGCCATGCTGCCGTCGATGCCGCCACGGAAGCGATTGACCAGCGCTTCCGCATCGGCCTGGTCGCGGCCGACTCCGAGCATGAAGACGAGTTCGCGTGTCTGCCCCGGAGCGAGTTCGAAGCCGATCTGGATGGCGGCGCAGGGATCCAGCCCGGCCCCGACCCGTCCGGACAGATGCTTGCGTTGCATCGCCGCCGGTTGCGCATGGCTGCCATTGCGGCCGATGAACTCGCTGCGATCACCTGTATGCGTGCGCGTGATGGCCTCCAGCGTAGAAGTGGCGGCATGGAAAAAGGCCGTGCGCTCGCCGAATTCGCTGTTGTAGCGATTGCGGGCCAGCAGGGTCATATGCCGGTTGATTTCTGTACTCACATGCATGCCGGTGCTGGAGCGCAGTTCGCCGAGTACCCACTCCACATAGCCGGTGACAGATAGATTGCGATGCCGGCCGGTGTCGTTTCTGACCCGCAGACGAGAAAACTTGATTGCGCAGTCCATGGCGACGTAGACGCAAAGCTCGGTATGAATGCCGTCCCCGCTATGCTCGAATACGCTGTAGCCGAAGCCGTGCCTGGTTGTGTAAGCCCCGGTGCCGCGACAGGGCAGGGCGGTGGGTGACCAGAAGTGGCCGCTATCTTCGTCGCGCAGGTAATACAGTTCGCCAGCCGTGTCCCGAACCGGATCGTTGTGCCATGGCGTCAGACGCATCTCATGCGCATTTTCCGTCCAGGTATAGGCCTGCCCGCTTTCCGAAATGACGGTGCCGAACTCCGGGTTGGCGATGACATTGACCCAGGGCGCAGGCGTATTGCGCCCAGCATCCATCTCAATCACATATTCCTCGCCGTCGCCGGAGAAGCCGCCAATGCCGTTGAAGAACTGCAGATCGTCTCTCCTGGCTGGTGCGGTCGCCCCGCCGTTGCCTGCTTCGGCGGGGCTTGTCGCGATCAGCCGCGCCGGCATGGCCCGGCCGGGCGGTCGATAGGCGATCTGTTCAGCCAGGGTACCCTGCTTGTCGGAGAGCGTGACATGGGCCACCGAGCGCAGGAGCGTTCTGTCCTCGTTGGGCATGTGTTCGGTCGCGCGCACAAAGATGCCGCCGGAGCGGTCGAGCGCGTTGATGGTCGTGCCCGCAGCCATCAGCCCCATGATCCTGTCCTGCAAAACCTGGCGATAGTTGTTGCCTTCCTCGTTGAGAATGACCAGATCGACCGCAAGGCCTTTCTTGCGCCAGTAGGCATGGGCCTGCAGCAACTGCCGCACCAGTTCGATATTGGCGATGTCCTCGATCTGCAGCAGCACGATGGGCAGATCTCCTGAGATTGAATAGCCCCACAGTCCCGATTGGCCTCGCTGGTTGCTCATCAGTACCGCTGCCGGGGCGCGATGGCTGGCCTTGGTGTAGATGATGGCGCCGGCCAGACGGCTATACAGTTGGGCGTCGGCCTCGGACGCATTGAGCTGGCGCAGGAGCACCTGATTGTGCGTCCAGGCCAGACCAAAGACACGATTGGAAAGGCGGCGGTCACGGTACTTCTCGATCTGCTCCATGCACTGGATACGGGTTTCGCTGATGCCAGTGATCTGGTCCAGGGTGATGGAGGCGCCGGCTTCCAGCGTGAAGCGGCAGCGGATGGCGACGATCGGATCGAGCACTGCGCCGGCAGTGTCTGAGAGAGGTCCCTCATTGCGCATGGCTCTGGGGTTGGCGAGCGTGTTGCCGCGCCCGATGAAACGGGCCCTGTCGGTTTCATACGACGTGGTGCAGGCGTCATCGCCGTGCACCGTCAGCATGTGGCACAGCCATGGCGGCGTTTCGTGGGCGCTGCGCGGACGACGCGTTGCCACGATGGCATGGTGCTGCGGCAGGATTTCCGTCTCGACGAAGAGGTTGCCGAACGCCGGATGCGTCATGTCGGCAGCATGAGGCGCCAGCACAACTTCGGCGTAGCTGGTGTAATCGAGCGTGCGCCGCAGCTTGGATCGGTTGCGGATGCGAATGCGGCGCAGCTCTATATCGTCTTCCGGTGAAACGCCGATCTCAACATGCGTTTCGATATCGTGTTCGCGGCGGGTGTACTCCGCATGGGCTTCGGTGAACGTGGCACGATAGCTGTTCGCTGCGCCGGTCGTTGGCTGGTAGGACGAAGACCAGAACTCGCCGCCATTGACGTCGCGCAGATAGCCGTACATGCCCCAGTCGTCGCACGTGGCATCAGCGCGCCAGCGCGTTACGGCCAGATCCCGCCAACGGCTGTAACCACTTCCCGCTTGTGTCAGCATCAGATGATAGCGGCCGTTGGACAGCAACTGGACTTCCGGGCTGGTGGTGTTCGGATTCTCGAACACGCGGATCGCGGCCTCGCTGGCTGTGTTCTCCGGTGTGGTGCCGGCGGTCTCGAAAATCTGCGAGTAAGCCACTACCGGCTTGGCCGTGCGTTCCTGCAGCAGCAAGAGGGTAGCCCGCATTTCTGTGTCTGCCGCAAAGCGTCGTTGCATGGGACGTTGATGCAGAAGGTACGATAGCGCCAGCAAACTCATGCCCTGGTGATGCACCATGAAGGAACGTACCAGCATGCTGCTCTTGCCGCGCGGCATGCGGCTCGGCGTGTGGTCGATGGCCTCGTAGAATCCGAAGCGTCCGCTGGCGCCTTCAGCGGCGAGGCGCTGCATATTGCCGCACGCCGCCTTGGGCTCGATCATCAGCGCCATGACGCTGGCGTACGGTGCAATCACGACGTCCTCGGCCAGGCCGCGCTTGAGGCCGAGGCCGGGTACGCCGAAGGCGCGATACTGATAATTGAGCAGGGCATCGACGGCATTGAAGCCGGATTCGGAAATGCCCCAGGCAAGTCCCAGTTGGTTGCCATAGTCGATCTGGCAACGCACGGCGGCGCGGCATGTCTGATTGAGCAGGGTGTTCTCGTAATCCGGCATGACCAGCATGGGCATCAGATACTCGAACATCGAGCCGCTCCACGACACCAGAACGGGTTCGCTATTATTCAGCGTGAGCAGGCGCCCGAGCGCAAACCAATTCTCCTGGGGTACCTGTCCTTGGGCGATGGCAACGTAGGAGCACAGGCGCGCTTCCGAGGAGAGCAGGTCGTAGCTGCCGCGATCACTGCGGCGGTTGTCCACGTGGAAGCCGACCGTCATAAGACGGCTGACCGGATTGTAGAGAAAGCCGTAATCCTGCTGCGCCATTTCATGCGCCAGCGCGGCGAGGGTCTCGATCATCGAGATACGCCCGGCTGCGCGGTCGATGGCCGGGGTGTCCAGTCCTTCCTCGCCGCCGGTGAGCGCTGCCACTTCAAGCAGGCTGGAGCGACCTGCAGTGCCGGGCACTGCCGAAAACAGACCGATTTCCTGATGTAGCGACTGACACTGGTGTGCCAGCTTGGCTGCCCATGTTCTTTCGTGCACCGATTCGTGGTCCGCTGCGGCCCAGTACGCACTGATCTTGGCGGAGGCCTGCGTCAGCGATTGCACATGGTCAGCCAGAAGGCTCAGGCTGGCGTCTCCATCCGGCGCTTGATCCAGTAGCGTACGGAAGGCGACCATCACTGCCGGCGGAGTTTTGAGGTGTTCGCCCAGTACGTCGAGCGTATCGCCCAGACCCTTGAAGCAGTCTGGGTGCAGCAGCGGCGCACGTACCAGTTCGAGCAGGCCCTGCCGCAGCACGATCAGGTAGCCGCTTAGGTTGCCGCTGTCTACGGTGGAGACGTAGCGCGGTTCGAGTGGCTCGAGTGTCTGCGTGTCGTACCAGTTGTAGAAGTGTCCCCGATAGCGTTCCAGCCGGCCCATGCTTTGCAAGGTGTCTTGCGTGCGCGTCAGCAACTGAGCCATGCTGAGATAGCCGAAGTCGTAGGCGCTCAGGTTGGCGAGCAGGGCCATGCCCATATTGGTGGGCGAGGTGCGATGGGCGATGGCTTCGCGCGGCTCCTCCTGATAGTTGTCGGGCGGCAGCCAGTTGTCTGCGGCAACGACGAAATGGCTGAAGTAGTCCCAGGTCTTGCGGGCGGTGATGTGCAGGAAGTGCGTTTCTGTTGCATTGAGCGCAACCCGCTTGCGCTGGAAGGGCTGGCTCAGCCAGGCGGCCAGTAGCGGTGAGAGGAACCACAGCAGAAGCAGGGGGGCCGCCAGCCACAGGGCATCAGACCGATAGGCGGCAAGCAGTAGGGCGCTGCCCAGCGCCAGCAGAGGACCGGGGCTCATGGTGATCAGCCATTCCAGGCTCGAACCGCGATGCCGATTGGCCTGGTCGGATGGCGTCCATTCCAGCAGATGCCGGCGCGATACCAGCATGCGCCAGCAGGTATGCGCGATGGCGCCGAGGCTGTAAGCGGCTTCGTGCGGCAGCGTGGCGAACTGGAGCAGCAGCTGTTCGCCTCGCCTGAGCAGGCCGCGCAGTCCCATCATCAGATGCGGCCTGAACAGGGCTTCCGGCGGCTTTGCGGCGATGTCGATCAGCGCCGCAAGTACGGGCGGCAGGGTCAAGGTCAGCAGTACGGCGGCCAGCCACAGCGCCGGCGTGGCGAAAATTCCCCAGCCCATGGCCAGCAAGGTCAAGAGGGCGATTGGTACCAGACTGCGGCGCAGATTATCAAGCAGCTTCCATTGCGACAACGTGGTCAGCGGATTGACGGCGCGCTTGCCGCCCAGCTCGGGCACGCGCGACAGCAACCAGCCGGCCAGCTGCCAGTCGCCCCGTATCCAGCGCGTGCGCCGCCGCACATCGGCCAGATAGCTACCCGGCGATTGCTCATACAGTGGTACATCGCTGAGCAGGCCGGAGCGCAGGTAGCAGCCCTCGATCAGATCGTGGCTGAGGATGGTGTTATCGGGGAAGCGATGCGCGAGGGCTTGTTCGAAAACCTCGATGTCGTAGATGCCCTTGCCGATGAAGGAGCCTTCGTCGAACAGGTCCTGATAGACGTCGGACACGGTGCGTGTGTACGGGTCGATGCCTGCCTCGCTGCCGCAGAGCCGCGCATAGCGCGTGGGGCCAGGGCTCGGCAGCGCTTCGGCTACACGCGGTTGCAGAATGGCGTGCCCTGCGGTGACGCGCTGCTTGTCAATCGCATAGATGGGGCGATTGAGCGGATGGGCCATGGCACCGACAAACTGGCGCGCCGAATCGCGCGGCAGTTGCGTGTCGCTATCCAGCGTGATGACGTATCTGGTCGGTGGCAGCTGATTTCCGGCTGGGTCCTCCAGATCGCCGGTGAGGATGTCGGTATTGCCGACGACGAGGCTGAAGCGCCCGCTGGCGGTGCGCATCCGCGCGGCGACCTGTTCCGGCGTTAGTTCAGCGCGATGCGTACCGCTGCGCAGAAAAACATTCAGATCAGACAGCTTGCCACGCTTGCGCTCATAGCCCATCCATTGCTTTTCGCTGTCATTCCATTGTCGAGGCCGGTGAAACAGGAAGAAGCTGTCGCCGAGCGAAGCGGGGTAGCGCCGGTTGAGTTCGTCGATGCCGGCCTGCGCTTGGGCGAGCAAAGTCGCGTCGGGAGGGCAGTGCTCGGAGGCGGCATCATTGAAGTCGGTCAGCAATGCAAAGTGCAAGGCGGGATCGCGGTTGCCGAGAAAACGAACCTCTAGTGCCTCAAGCAGCGTTGCCAGTCCGCCCGCGCTGTCCAGCATGGCCGGCACCACCACCAGGGTGCGACAGTCTGCGGGAATACCCTTGGCGTAATCCATACGGGGCAGGCGATGCGGTCGTGCAAACAGGGTCGCTCCCCAGTTCACCAAGGTCACGGCGAGCTGACTGCCGGCCACCAGCAATGCCGCGATCAACACGAGCAGCAGGGGAAGCGTCGCGTCCAAGCCATTGCTGCTGGGCAGCCCGTCACGATAGGCCTGCATTACAAGATAGGTGCAGGGCAGGAGGGTGAGAAGCCCGATCAGCCCGATGTAGCTGCCGACCGGGTGCGCCTGCAGCGATTTGCGGAGGCGTTGACGTAGCGGGTGTCGCGCCGCGATGGCGTCCTCCAGTCGAAGCAGGCCCTTGTCGACGAGGTAATAGCCGACATGCCGTTGTCGGTCCGTATGGTTTTGCGCCAGGCCGACGGCAGCTTCGGCGATCGCCGCTTCTGTGCATGCGCTCACCCGCGCCAGTGCTTCCACCACATGCCGATACTGGTCGCGCGTGGCGAAGTCCATCGCTGCATAGGTACCGTCCGGGTCGGCCAGCAGGTTGCGATGCACGATACTCATTTGCTCAACGAAATCGCGCCAGTCCATCTCGCCGAGGCGGCGTAGGCTGGCAATGCTGTTGCTCACGGTGATCTGGTTAGTGGCCTGCTGCTGGTTCTCGGTACCAACCAGCTGATCGAGTGTCAACCCGTTTTCAGCGAGGCGCTGTTCGATCCAGGTGAGCGGCAAGGCCAGGGCGATCCCGCGTCCTTGCAGGCGTCGCGCCAGTTCAGCCACAAAGGCGGAAGTGAGCGGGGGATTGGAGCGCGCCATATCGGCGATTACCAGAATCAGGCTCTTGGGGTCGGACTCGGCGACGCTACCCATCTTCTCGGCCCAGGCGGCGGCTAGGCTACGTTCCACATGGGCGGTATCCACGCGCTTTGCAATACGCGCGAGATTCTCGATCAACGCCAGGCGCAGCATGATCGGCACTGCCCACAGCTCGCCCAGCATCAGCGGCGTTGCGCTCTGATAGGCGCAGATGAAGCGGCTCAAGTTTTCCTCGTCCCAACGCCCGTCGCCGTGGGCGATCACATGCAGAGCGATGTCGTACACACGTGGGTAGCCTTGCGAGCGGCCCTTGGCCAGCTTGGGCAGGCTGCGTCCGTAGCTCTTTGGCAGATGGCGCCTCGCCGTGCGTATTTGTTCTTCGATCAGGTAGTAGTTGTCGAGTAGCCACTCTCCTGCCGGCGACACACGGTTGCTGCCCAGTGCTTTTTCACTGAGCGTGCGGCAGGCTGCGCTCAAAATGGCGGCGTTGGCCGCCAACCGGTCTAGCAATTGATCGGCGACCAGCCGTGTGCTCAGCACATGGGTTGCGGCGAGCGTCTGCCCATGTTTTTCCATCTGCTCGACGCTGAACAGTTCGGCATGGGCCTGCATCTGCTGCTCGTTGTCGCCTGCGACAAGCGGGGCCTGGCTACGGCGTTTAATGGATAGCTTCTGGAGCAGCTTGCTGCGCAATACGGGATAGTCGATTTTCAAGACATGACCTTCGTGGATGAGGCATAGCCTCAGGGGCGAAATGCCTGCACAGGCCGATCATGAACATGAAGGACAGGCGGCGATTGTATTGCCCGGTCAGCGAGGCCCCGTGGGGCAGCAGGTCTGGAGACGGTCGAACTGGAACGCAGGGCTGAGGTGGGAGCACTCAGCGGGAGGGGAGCAGGCCTTGCCACGTGGGAGGCAGCTTGGCCTCAGACGCGTGTGGCAGGTTGATCGGGGATATGAAAGGCGGTTTTTTCGCCAAGCCTGACGCCTCGAGCATAGCACTGCCGAAGATAAAAGCCTTATTTCCAGGCAAAGGCCTATGATCGAGCGGACGACTTCGTCAAAACAAGGAGAGCAGCATGGCCAAGAGCCAGTTACGCGGCAACAAGGAAGCCAAGAAGCCCAAACAGGAAAAGAAGCCGGCGATTCCGCCGAGCAATTTTCTGACTCAGACCAAGGCAGCAACCCCGGTCAAGACCAAGGGCTAGTAGCGCTGGTTCATACACAGGGGGCGGGCCCCTGTGGAAATTATTTCAACGCTGGCCAGCCGGCCTTACAGCCAGCCGGCCTTCTTGAAGCGGCGGTAGAGGATGAAGCAGATCGCGGTGATGACGCTGAGCGCAGCCGGATAGCCGTAGCGCCATTGCAGCTCGGGCATGTGCTCGAAGTTCATGCCCCAGATGCCGGCAAAGGCGGTGGCTACCGCGAAGATACCGGCCCAGGCGGCGAGACGCTTGTTTACCTCGCCTTCCTCGATGGCGACCATGGCGAGATTCACCTGGATGGCGGTGGTGATGGTGTCGCGGATGGCTTCGATCGAGGTGCTGATGCGGGTCAAGTGGTCATACACGTCGCGGAAGTAGTCCTGCATGCCTTCGCAAGGCTTGGGCGGGCGGCCGCCGGCGAGCTTGCTGACGGCATCGAGCAGCGGCGCAACCGCATGGCGCAGCTGCATGACTTCCTGCTTGAGGCTGTAGAGATCCTCGATATTGCTGCGAGCGGCGTTCCTGGTGCCGAAGATCTGGCCTTCGATGATCTCCAGCCGCGTCTCGAACTCCTGCACCAGCGGGAAGTATTGATCGACGATGGCGTCCATCAGTGCGTAGAGCACGAAGCCAGAACCGTGCTTAAGCAGGTGCGGCATGCGTTCGCTGCGCGCACGCACGCCGAGGAAATTCAAGCGGGTGCGGTTGCGTACCGAGAGCAGATAGTTGTGGCCGACGAAGATGCACATCTCGCCGATCTGCATGCTGTCGTCCGGGGCGAACTCGATCATGTGCATGACCACGAACATCGAGTCGCCATATTCCTCTATCTTGGGGCGCTGGTGGCCGTGGCTGGCATCCTCGACGGCGAGTTCGTGCAGGTTGAACTCGGCCTTCATCTCGGCCAGCTCTGCGTCGTCGGCATCGCGCATCGATACCCACACGAAGCAGCCGGGGCGCTCCAGATATTCGTTGATCTCGGCAATGGCGATGTCGGCGAGCTTGTGGCCGTTCTCGTAGGCGACGCAATTGATCAGCATCTGGGTGTCCTCATGTCCGTCACGGGCGCTGCTACGGCCCTGTATATTGGGGGCTATTTTCGCCATACCGGGCTTCCTTCCTTATGCCGAACAGGCCCCCGAAATCCTTGCCACCTTTGCGTATTGCCGTGCTCGCCTCGGGCGAAGGCCTCACCTTACAGGCCTTGCTGGATGCCAT
>DATMTO010000075.1:0-6976 GCA_035564055.1 Rhodocyclaceae bacterium
CACTGCTCTTCGCCAGCCGGCGCCTGGTCCAGGCCCTGAGCGGCTGGCTGACCACGCGCCAGGGCGGCGTGCGCGAATGCATGCTGCGGCTCGAACATCGCCAATGCGCGGCGACGCCGGTAGCGCTGCGCTTCGCCGAGACCCTGCGCGATGGCGTGCGCATCGAAGCCATCCTGCGCGAACGTCTGCCGCGCATTATCCTGAAAACGCAAGTCGAGGCCTTGCATCTCGTGGCCGATAGCATGCTCGATCTGCCCGGACAAAGCCAGCCGCTGTTCAGGAAGGATGGCGCCCAGGCCGCCGCCATGCCGGTATTGATGGAGCGCTTGCGCGCACGCCTTGGCGAGGCGGCAGTGCATGGCTACACATCGATCGCCGAGCATCGGCCGGAATGTGTGAGTGCACGCAGGCCGACCGGGCGCAGCCATGACGCTGCCTCGCCGCCACGACCGCTCTACCTGCTGCAGACGCCGCAAACCTTATCCGAACAACAGGGCCGGCCGCATCACCGCAACGAACCCCTCCTGCTACTGGCCGGCCCCGAGCGGATTGAATCGGGCTGGTGGGATGAGGGCGAGCGAAATGCCGATGACCGACCGACCGGCGATATTCGGCGCGACTATTTTGTCGCGCTGGCGCCGGATCAGCGCTGGCTTTGGATTTACCGCGAATGCCGGGCCGACTTCGACAAGGGCGGCGGCTGGTTTCTGCACGGTTATTTCTCATGACCGCAGCGCTGCCGGACTATGCTGAACTGCACTGCCTCAGCAACTTCAGCTTCCTGCGCGGCGCCTCGCATGCGCGCGAACTGATCGCCCGTGCCATCGCCCTCGGTTATCGTGCGCTGGCCATCACCGACGAGTGTTCGGTGGCCGGCGTGGTGCGCGCTTTCGAAGCCATGCGCGAGGCGAAGCGCGCGCAATCCGATCTCGACTTCAAGCTCATCATCGGTACCGAAATCAGCCTGAGCGACGGTATGAAGCTGGTTCTGCTGGCGACTGATCGAGACGGCTATGGCAACATGACGGCGCTGATCACGCTCGGCCGCCGCAATGCCGAGAAAGGGCAATACCGGCTCAGCCGCAACGATCTCGCCTGGGGCTGCAAGGGCTGCATTGCGCTGTGGATCGCCGGCCCCGAAGCCACCGACCAGGACGGACGCTGGCTGGCGGAAAGATTTCCTGACAAGGCCTGGATCGCCCTTGAGCGCCACCTCGATGCCGACGATGCGGAGCGTCTCAAACAGCTGCGCACGCTGGCGGATGTATGCGGCCTGCCGCTGGTCGCTGCCGGCGACGTACACATGCATGCGCGCGAATGCCGGCCGCTGCAAGACATGCTGACCGCACTGCGGCACAACACCACGCTCGACCAGGCCGGGCATCTGCTGTTCGCCAACGGCGAACGCCATCTGCGCACACGCCTGCAGCTGGCACGGCTCTATCCAGACGAGCTGCTCGCCGAGACGCTGCGTATCGCCGCGCAGTGCACGTTCTCGCTGGACGAATTGCGCTACGAATACCCGCAAGAAGTCGTTCCCAAAGGCATGACGCCGAGCGACTACCTGCGCCAGGAAACCTGCAAGGGTCTGGCCGAACGTTATCCGGACGGGGTACCGGAAAAGGTGGCGGCGCAAGTCGAGGCCGAGCTGGCGCTGATTGCGCAGGTCGAATACGAAGCCTACTTCCTCACCGTCTACGACATCGTCCAGTTCGCGCGGCGCCAGAACATCCTCTGCCAGGGCCGCGGGTCCGCCGCCAACTCGGCGGTCTGCTATGCGCTCGGCATCACCGCCGTCGATCCGAGCCGGGCCAATCTGCTCTTCGGTCGTTTCGTCTCGGTCGAGCGCGGCGAGCCGCCGGATATCGACGTCGACTTCGAGCACCAGCGCCGCGAAGAGGTGATCCAGTACGTCTTCGACAAGTACGGTCGCTCGCGCACGGCACTGGTCGCCACCGTCATCAGCTACCGCAGCCGCTCTGCCCTGCGCGATGCCGGACGCGCACTCGGCATCGATGCCGACAAGCTGAATGCGCTGACGTCTTCTCTCGCGTGGTGGGATACGCCGGCGCAATGGCCTGAGCGTTTTGCCGAAGTCGGCCTTGACCCGGACAGTCCGCGCATCAGAAAGTGGCTGGCCCTGGCGCCGCAGCTCAAGGGCATGCCGCGGCATCTGTCGCAGCACGTCGGCGGCTTTGTCATCAGCCGCGGCCGGCTTGATCGTCTGGTGCCGATCGAGAATGCGGCCATGGCCGAACGCAACATCATCCAGTGGGACAAGGACGATATCGACGTGCTCGGCCTCATGAAGGTCGACGTACTGGCACTGGGCATGCTGACGGCGATCCGCAAATCGCTCGACTGGGTTGCCTGGCAGCGCAATGAGCGCCTGCTCTTCCGCGATATCCCCAAAGAGGATCCCAAGGTCTACGACATGATCTGCAAGGCCGATACGGTCGGCGTGTTCCAGATCGAATCGCGCGCGCAGATGTCCATGCTGCCGCGCCTGCGACCGCGCAAGTACTACGATCTCGTAGTTCAGGTCGCCATCGTGCGGCCGGGCCCGATCCAGGGCGACATGGTGCATCCCTATCTGCAACGGCGCGAACTCGAACGCCGGCTCAAGGACTACACGCCGGACGATCTGCGCCCGGAGCTGGAGAGCGCGCTCGGACGCACGCTCGGCATTCCGATCTTCCAGGAGCAGGTGATGCAAATCGCCATGATCGCCGCCGACTTCACCCCCGGCGAAGCCGACGAGTTGCGACGCTCCATGGCCGCCTGGAAACGCAAGGGCGGCATCGGCAAGTTCCGCGACAAGCTCAAGGCAGGCATGCTGCGGAACGACTACAGCGAGGCTTTCTTCGAACGCATCTACCGGCAGATGGAAGGCTTCGGCGACTACGGCTTCCCTGAGTCGCATGCGGCCAGCTTTGCCCTGCTCGTGTACGACTCGGCCTGGCTCAAGTGTCATTACCCGCAGGCCTTCCTCGCGGGCATGCTGAACGCGCTGCCGATGGGCTTCTATTCGGCTTCGCAATTGATTCAGGATGCACGCCGCCATCGTGTCGATATCCGTCCTGTTGCTGTCGAGCACAGTGATTGGGAGAGCACGCTGGAAAGCAATCCGGAATCCGTCCCCAGCGTCAGGCTCGGCCTGCATCAGATCGGCGGCCTCAGCCAGGCTGTGGGACAACGCATCGTCGCAGCGAGAAGGTTACGGCCATTTCGCGATGTCGCCGATCTTGCCGCGCGCGCCGAATTGCAGCGCAAGGATCTCGATGCCCTGGTTGCCGCCAATGCACTGACGGGGCTGAGTGGAAATCGGCGTCAGGCCGCCTGGGCCAGCGCGGCAGTGCCCATGCAGGGTGACCTGCTCAGCGACCTCCTGCCGCGCGAGGAAGCTCCCGCCCTGCGCCAACCCAGCGAAGCCGAGGACATCGTCGCCGACTACGCCAGCATGAACCTGACGCTGGGGCGCCACCCCATGGCGCTGCTGCGTACCCATCTCAAGCGGCATCGCTATCTGTCGGCGGTCGATTTGCGCACCTTGCCGGACAAGCAACTGGTCCGCTGCGCCGGGCTCGTCACCGGCCGTCAGCGACCGGGCACGGCGACCGGCGTCATCTTCGTCACGCTGGAAGACGAAACCGGCATGACCAATGTGATCGTGCATGCCGATCTGGTCGAGCGCCAGCGCAAGGAGCTGCTCGGCGCCCAGCTGCTCGGCGTACGCGGCATCGTGCAGCACGCCAGCGACGGCGAGGTCGTGCATGTACTGGCACAGTACCTTGTCGATCACAGCGAACTGCTCGGCGAGCTCAACGTGAGCAGTCGCGACTTCCAGTAAGGGCCGTCACTGAGCGTTCCAAATCTTGGTAACGCCATCGCGTAAGGCTTTGTAAAGGCGTCAGCCATTCTCGTCATCATGCGTTTTTGTAGGCATGGGGCCTTTTGCCCCGTGGAGAACACCATGAAAAAGATATTCTTAGCCTCGTTGATGCTTGCCGGTTCGCTGGGTGCTGCCAGTGCCCAGGCAGATGACGCCGTCGTCGGCGCCCTTGTCGGCGGTGGCGTAGGTAGCGTGATCGGCCACTCGGTCGGTGGCCGCAACGGCGCCGTGGTCGGCGGACTTGTCGGCGCCGCAGCCGGCATCGCGATCGCCAGCAACAACGGACCGCGTTATGTCAGTGCCGGCTACGGCCCGCCGGTCTACTATGCGCCGCGCCCGGCACCGGTGTATTACGCAGCGCCCCCTGTCTACGCTCCCCCTGTCGTAGCGGCGCCGGTGTACTACCGCCCCCAACCTTATGCGCATGAACGCTGGCATCACCGCCACGACGAAGAGCGCTACTGGCGCTAAACGAAAAGCCCCGCTAGCGGGGCTTTTTGCTTGTGAGGATGATGATTGAAGATTTTTCAACCCACACTGCGCGTAAGGCTTTGTAAAGCGCGTCAGCAAAATGACAGTTCAGCCGTTCGTACACGCATGGGCCTCTTGCCCACGCAACGGAGGAGATCATGAAGAAAATCGTTTTCGCATCCCTGCTGCTGGGTAGCCTGCTCGGCAGCGGCCTCGCGCAGGCGCAGGCATTCGTCAACGGCGCCGTGGTGATCAATGATCGTCACAGCCAGGTCGGCGTTTATTACCAGCAACCGCCGGTGGTGTATTACCCGCGCCCGGCGCCGGTCTACTACGGTCGTCCGGTGTACTACGAACCGCGCTATTACCGCCGCGACTGGCATCACCACCATCGCGATCATTATCGCCACTACCCGCATGGCGGCGGCTATTACCACGGCGGCGACCGGCATCACCACGGGCGTTGATGCACCCCCTGATGCGTCACATTGAGCGACGCATCCGCCAGGCGCCTCAGCCCGCATCCCCGCCGGAAACGTAGTTCTTCTCTCCGCGCAGATAGCGGGCCAGCCATTGCAGCAGGGCAATCGCGTCGCCAAGCTCAATGAAGCCCTTGATCTGCCCATCGCCTAACAGCGGCATGCCGTCCAGCGAGGCATCTATGACCAGGCCGTCGAACGATGCGGTCGGCATATAGCCGGGCGCAACCCGGAAGCGGTTGCCGTTGAGGATGGCGACGACGACGTGACCGAGAAACTGGAACTCGGGTGTCCTCATTGAGAGCATGTCATGTTCCTTCATGAACATGCCCACCGTCAGCAAGGCATTGCTGACCACCACGCGCAGACACTCTGCCTGCAGGTGGGGCGTACGCGGAATACTGGGCGGTATCTCACCTGCTGACGGGGGGGCATCGTCGGCAACGATGTTGCCACCGGAGCCGGTCTTCACCAGCCGCAACTTGCGTTGCAGCGGCACCGGCTCGATGACGCCACTGGCGAAAGCCTGCGCGATGGCGGCAATGGAAATGGGCAAGGTACGCAGCTGTTCATCAATCAGGTTTGCTGCGAGCGTTGATGAATCGGACCTGTTTGCATGGGGCATGTGAAACTCCTGTGAGCGAACAAGACGACAAAAGAAACGGCGGGAACAACACCAAGCCGATGAACGATGTCATGCAGTCTCATTGAAGCACACAAGCGCGCGCACTGCTGTAGGCGGACAGGCACTACGCCACGCCGGAAATTTCGCTCACACGTCGGCGAGCGGCACCGGCTGATTGAGCGGATCGTGGTGATGCGTAGCCAGCATCGGCGCGACCCTGGCGTCGGCGGCGAGCTGTCGCGCCCATTGCGGTGGCAACTCGGCCCGTGCCAGATCAAGCTCGCGCGGGAACATGCGCCGCACGGCTTCGCCCAGAACCAACGCTTCCTGACGATCAAAGTCCGCGCGCGGATTGTCGGGCAAGCGGCTCCAATGGAGTTTCTGCCAGTAGATGCGGCCGGGCGACGGGAGACGCACCGGCACCAGGTAATCGCCGACCAATGCCGTCGCAGGCCAGGCCGAGCGCGTCAGGTAGTGAAGATTGGACATGAAGCAATGCCGCTTGAGCAGCGCTTCGTAAGGCAGCCTGACGCGATCCCTTAGATAAAGGGAATAGTCGGCGACCTCGAAGTGCACATGCAAACGGGAGTTCTTGGTCTTGATGCTTTTGTTGAGAAAAGCCGCCTGCGCGTCGGACAGGAGCGCATGTTCCGGCAAGGCCAGATCCAGATCGGGGGCAGCCGGTGCATGCTCGGGCGCTCGCACGCCGAGCTCGTTCAGCCAGAGCAGATAGGCCAACTGTCCAATCAGCACCGCCCCGGCAGCAAACAGGCCGAGATTGAAACTCCTGATCAGCGGCTCTTCAAGTTGGCGCGCCATGCAGTAAAAACCGGTTTCCCGCAGATGCGCGAGTGCCGATGGCATCCAGCTGGTGGCGTGGAAAATCGCATCGGCGTCCTCGGCGATCTGCGATCCCGGCGGCCCGAGCTTGCGCAAGCGCACATCGCCGGACAGCACCGCAACCTCGCGGTACAGAAACTTCTCGCCGTACACCGACTTCTTCAAGGTGCGGCCCGGCTTGCCGAAGGGCAGCTCAAGATAGCTGCGCGCCTTCGCGCCGTAGTCCTGATAAAGCCGAACAGCGTCGGCTGCAAGCGCGTGTGCCATGTGCGAAACCTTCGGGCCAAAAGGCACAAAGGCCGCTTGTGTGACTGGATCCATAACCGTACCGCGGCGTGGAAACATAAGCAGGCCGTTGTGCATCAAGTTCCTTCGCTGACCAAACAGGCCAGCGCTATTTCGGGAAGCATATCAGTACCGCTTGCCGAATCTTCAACCATAACCGTACCGAAAATCGGTTACCGCTAGCGGAAGCGTTAAAGCTTAGCTATTCATCCATACCCCGTGGGGCAATCCCATAGGGGTTGCTCCTTGGTTTTCACAAGGAGATCACATGATCATCAATGCAGTAACGGCCCCTGTACAGGCCGCTGAGCTCGCCTATCTAGCTCATGCTCGACAGGCGGTTCATTTCAAAAACACCTTTGAACAACACTTGCCCTTGAATGG
>DATMTO010000076.1:0-4498 GCA_035564055.1 Rhodocyclaceae bacterium
ACAGAACAAGGTGCTCGAAGCCATGGCCATGGGCCGCCCGGTCGTTGCGGCGAGCACCTGCACGGCGGCTATCGACGCCACTGCCGGTTCCGAGCTGCTGGCGGCGACGACGGCGGAAGACTACGTCGCCGCCATCGATGCCTTGCTGCAGGACCGGCCCCGGGCCGATGCCGTCGGCATGCACGGGCGCCAGTGTGTGCTGAATAAATACAGCTGGGATGCGCATCTCGCCGGCCTGGACCGCCATCTACCCGCGCCCTCGGCGCAAAAGGAACCGACATGACGCAAGCCTCCTTCTGGCGCAACGGCCTTGTGGCCCTGCTGCTGGCGTTCGCACTGCTGATCGGCGCCTATTGGTCCACGGCCGCCGGCATGGTCGAAATCTGGGATCGTTCCGGTACCTTTACGCATGCCTTTCTGGTGCTGCCGATCAGCCTGTGGTTGATCTGGCGCCTGCGCGGGCCGCTGGCCGGTTTCGTCCCGGTTCCCAATCCGTGGCTGGCGCTGCCCTTGCTGTTGGTCGGAATCGTCTGGTTGTTCGGCGAGCTGGTTGCGGTCAATGTGCTGACCCAGTTCGCCCTGGTCAGCATGATCATCCTGTGCGTGCCGATGCTGCTGGGTCTGCCGCTGACGCGCGCGATCCTGTTCCCGCTGCTGTTCCTGTATTTCTGTGTACCGTTCGGCGAGTTCGTCATGCCACGCCTGATGCAATGGACCGCCGACATCACCGTGATCGGGGTGCGCCTGTCCGGCGTCCCGGTCTATCAGGAAGGCCTCCAGTTCATCATTCCGAGCGGACACTGGTCGGTGGTGGAGGCCTGCAGCGGCATCCGTTATCTGATCGCCTCCATCTGCGTCGGCGTGCTGTTCGCCTATCTGAATTACGCTTCGCTGAAGCGTCGCGTCCTGTTCGTCATTGCCGCCGCCCTGGTGCCGCTGGTGGCCAACTGGATACGCGCCTACGGCATCGTCATGCTCGGCCATTTGTCCGGCAACAAGCTGGCCACCGGCGTCGATCACCTTGTCTACGGCTGGGTTTTCTTCGGCATCGTCATGACCGCTCTGTTCATGATCGGCATGCGCTGGCAGGAGCCCGAGCGCATGCCGGTCTTCAACTCGGAGATGGCGGGGCCTCGGCGCAGCCTGGCCTTCACCTGGCTGCTGCTCGCCATCGTGCTGCTGTTGCCGCGTGCTGGCCTGTGGCTGGTGCAGCGGGGCGACTCGACTGCAGCACCGCAGCTTGCGTTGGAACAGTTGCAGGACATTGGCGTCTGGAAGGGCGCGTCCGAGGGTTTCACCAGCTGGCAGCCGGCATTCACGCAACCGGCTTTTGCGTGGAAGCGCAGCTATGCCGCCGGTGCGCGCCAGGCGGCGGTCTACCTGGCCTATTACCGCAACCAGGACAGCCAGCGCAAACTGGTCAGTTCCGAAAACATGCTGGCGCGCAACGACGACACTTTCTGGGCCGTGGTCGAACGCGGCGGCCGTGAGCTGGGCGGCAATGAGGTGCGCACCGCGCGCCTGCGCGGTGGCAGCGTCGGCGCCTCGGGCGAGCAACGTCTGCGGGTATGGCAGTGGTACTGGGTGGACGGCGTGCTGACCGCCAGCGACGTCAAGGCCAAGCTGCTCAATCTCAAGTCGCGCCTGTCCGGCCGCGGCGACGACGGCGCCATCATCGTCATGTTTGCGCCGGAAGCGCAGGACGGCGGCGCTGACGCGGCCTTGTCCGATTTCGCACCGGCGGCCCTCGATGCCCTGATGCCGGCACTGAATGCCGCGAGAGAGGCGCACTGACCATGTGCGGCATTTCCGGACTGTTCGATCTGAAGGGCAAGCGCGAGTTTTCGCGCGCGCTGCTACAGACCATCAACGACATCCAGCAGCATCGGGGGCCGGACGAAGCCGGCCTGCATCTGGAACCGGGCGTGGCGCTCGGCCATCGCCGCCTCTCTGTGATCGACCTCAGCACCGGCCAGCAGCCGCTGTTCAATGCCGACGGCACGGTCGGCGTGGTCTTCAACGGCGAAATCTACAACTATCAGGAACTGGTGCCGGCGCTGCAGGCGCTCGGCTACAGCTTCCGCACGCGCAGCGACACCGAGGTCATCGTGCATGGCTGGTCGGCCTGGGGGCCGGCCTGCGTTGAGCGTTTCCGCGGCATGTTCGCTTTCGCCGTGTGGGACCGCCGCCAGGACACGTTGTTCCTCGCGCGCGACCGTCTCGGCGTGAAGCCGCTGCATTACGCAGTGCTGGACGACGGCAGCTTCGTGTTCGGGTCCGAACTCAAGGTGCTGACAGCGCACCCCGGCTTCCAGCGCGAACTGGATCCACGCGCCGTGGAGGAGTATTTCGCGCTCGGCTATGTTTCCGAAGAGCGCTGCATCTACCGCGCTGCCCACAAGCTACCGGCGGCGCACACGCTGATGCTGGTGCGTGGCAAGGCGCTGCCTGAACCGCAGCGCTACTGGAACGTCGATTTCACGCTGGACCGCAAGATCGGCGCCGACGAGGCGCTGGCAACCCTGCGCCACAAGATCGACGAGTCGGTACGTCTGCGCATGATCGCCGACGTGCCGCTCGGCGCCTTTCTCTCCGGGGGCGTCGATTCCAGCGTGGTGGTAGCGAGCATGGCCGGCATCAGCAGCGCGCCGGTGCGCACCTGCGCCATCGGCTTCGACGATCCGGCCTTCAACGAGTCGGCCTACGCGGCACGCGTGGCCGAGCGCTACCACACCGAGCACCATCTCGACATCGTCAGCGGCGAGGATTTCGATCTCATCGACACCTTGGCCTGGCTCTACGACGAACCTTTTGCCGACAGCTCGGCCTTGCCGACTTATCGAGTCTGCCAGCTGGCACGCAAGCACGTGACGGTAGCCTTGTCCGGCGACGGCGGTGACGAGAGCTTCGGCGGCTATCGCCGCTATCGCATGCACCTGATGGAGGAGGGCGCGCGCAGCACGCTCCCGCTGGCGTTGCGGCGGCCCCTGTTCGGCACGCTTGGCGCGCTTTATCCGAAGGCCGACTGGGCGCCGCGCATGTTCCGCGCCAAGACCACCCTGCAGGCGCTGGCGCTCGATCCGGTCGAAGCCTATCTGCACAGCATGTCAGTGCTGCGCAGCGATGAGCGCAGCGCGCTCTACTCGGCGAGCTTCCGCCAGCAACTGGCGGGCTACAGCGCGCTGGAAGTGTTCCGCAAGCATGCGGCCGAGGCCGGCACCGACGATCCGCTGGCACTGATCCAGTACCTCGACTACAAGACCTGGCTGATCGGCGACATCAACACCAAGGTCGATCGCGCCAGCATGGCGCACTCGCTCGAAGTGCGCGAACCGCTGATGGATCACAAGCTGATTGAATGGCTGGCGACGCTGCCCTCGGGCTTGAAGATAAATGGTCAGGAAGGCAAATGGATGCTCAAGAAGGCCTATGAACCGGCCTTGCCGGCCGACTTGCTGTATCGCCCCAAGATGGGCTTCTCGGTGCCGCTGGCCAAGTGGCTGCGCGGCCCCTTGCGCGAACGCATGCAGACCAGCGTGCTCGGTGCGCGTCTGCTCGACACCGGTTTCTTCGAAGCCGCCACGCTGCAGCGCATGGTTGACGAGCACCTGTCCGGTGGGCGAGATCACAGCGCGCCGTTGTGGAGCCTGTTGATGTTTGATGCTTTCCTTGCCCATGCCGGCAAGCCGGTGGCGCCATGAAAATTCTCTACCACCACCGCACCGCCTCCAAGGACGGTCAGGCCGTGCATATCGAGGAAATGATTGCGGCCATGCGCAAGCTCGGTCACGAGGTCATGGTGGTCGCGCCCGATATGGCGGAACCCGCCGGGGACGGCGGCGAGGGCCGTATGGGCGGCGGCGTCGGCTGGGTGCATCGTCTGCGCGATGCCCTGCCCAAGGCACTCTACGAGCTGATGGAGTTCGCCTATACCTGGATCGCCTATCGTCGGCTGCGCAAGGCGGCCGCTGAGTTCAAGCCCGATCTCATCTACGAGCGCTACAACCTGTTCCTGCTCGCCGGCCTGATGCTCAAGCGCAAGTTGGGCATTCCGCTCCTGCTGGAAGTGAACTCGCCCCTGGTTTATGAACGCTCGCGTCACAGCGGCGGTTTGTCCCTGCAAGGTCTGGCGCGCTGGGCCGAGGGGATGGCCTGGCGCGGCGCCGATTTCGTGTTGCCGGTGACGCAGGTGCTCGGCGAACACGTGCGTGCCTACGGCGTACCGGCCGAGCGCATCGTGGTGATTCCCAACGGCATCAACGCCGCCCATTTCGAAGCCGCACCGACGCCCGAACAGGCCAAGGCCGAACGCGGTCTGGCCGGCAAGCTGGTGCTCGGCTTCACCGGCTTCGTGCGCGACTGGCACGGCGTGGATCGGGTCATCCGCTGGATGGCAAGCCCGGCGGCGCCGGACAACGCACATCTGCTGGTGGTCGGCGACGGCCCGGTGCGCGCGGAGCTGGAAGCGCTGGCGCGCGAACTCGGCATTGCCGAACGT
>DATMTO010000077.1:0-3624 GCA_035564055.1 Rhodocyclaceae bacterium
CGCCGGGCCTGCCGCGACAAGCGCGGCGACGCCAAGCGCATGTGCATGGACGCCTATGTCGTGTCGCCCGACTGCGCGCGCGCCGAGCAGCCCAAGCGCTGCATCGCGCAAAAGAGCGCCGAACAGGCCTGCCTCGGCAAACAGGGCAAGAGCTACAAGGCCTGCATCCAGACAGAGCTCAGGAAAAAACCCAAGGCGACTCCCCGGCCGACGCCAACCGCAGCACCGGCGCCGCAAGGTTAAAGCAATGCAATTTCTGCAGACGCTCGGCCTCTTCGTCATCACCGCCATCGCCGAAATCCTCGGCTGCTATCTGCCCTGGCTGTGGCTCAAGAAGAACGGCAGCGTGTGGCTGCTGCTGCCCGCCGCGCTGAGTCTGGCCGTCTTCGCCTGGCTGCTGACGCTGCACCCGCAGGCCGCGGGACGCATCTATGCCGCTTACGGCGGAGTCTATATCGCCGTCGCGCTGGCCTGGCTGTGGGCCGTCGACGGCATCAAGCCGTCGAACTGGGACTATGTCGGCGTCGGTGTTGCGCTCTGCGGCATGGCCATCATCCTGTTCGCGCCGGACCAGCGCTGAGAAGCGACTGAGTAGGCACCGCGCCGGCGCATGACGGGATCGTCTAAGCCCGGAAACGGTTGACGGCATCGCGCAGCTCGCGCGCCAGGTCGTCGAGACGATGCGCCGTTTCGTTGTTGACCTGCACCGCTTCGCTGTTGCGCTCGGTGCGCATGGCAATCTCCTCAATGCTCACGGCAACCTGCCGGATCGCCGCATCCTGCTCGCGCAAGGCGCCGGAGATCGCCAGCACGTTCTCGGCCACCTTGCGCGAACCGTCATCAATGCGCCCCAGCGCCTCCTCCGACTTGGCGACCAGCTGCAAGCTTGCATGCGCCTGATTATTGGCCGACTCCATCGACGCCACGCTGCCGTCCACACCGTGCTGCATGGTCTGGATCAGGCCGCCGATTTCCTGGGTCGCCTGCCCCGTCCGTTCCGCGAGTTTGCGCACCTCGTCGGCCACTACCGCGAATCCACGCCCCTGCTCGCCGGCACGTGCTGCCTCGATAGCGGCATTCAGCGCCAGCAGATTGGTCTGATCGGCGATCTCGCTTATCACCTTGACGATGCCGCCGATCCGCTGCGAGGCATCGTTAAGCTCGGTCACACGCTGCGAGGAGGTTTCGATCAACGCGGCAATCTGGCGCATATTGCCGACCGTCTCTTCCATGACCTGCATGGCCGCGTCCGTATCCTCGCGCGCCCGGGCCACTTCCTCGGCCGCCATCTGCGCATTCGACGAGGTTTCACTGACGCTCACCGACGCCTGCTCGACTGCCGCCGCCACCGCAGAGGTCGCGTCCGTTTGCGCCACCGAGCTTTCCTGGACCTTCTGGCTCGAATCCGCAAGGCTCAGGGCGGCGTCGGTGACAGCGCTGCTGGAAGTACGCATCTCGGCCAGAATATCGCGGAACTTGCCCATCAACTGATTGAACGCGTGGCCGGCACGAACCACCTCGACGGGCCCGACCTCCGGCACGTCATGCGTGAAGTCGTTGCCGGCGATGGCCTGCTCCGCAACGCGCACCTGCTCGCGGAGCGGATCGCTGACACCGGCGGCAACCCACAAGGACACCCAGATCACAGCCGCCAGCGACACTAGACACAGCGCGAGGTAACCATAAAGTGTCTGCTGGTGACGGCCGACCAGCGCACTGGCGGCGGCGTCGATATGCTTCGCCATCAGGGTTTCGACGTCGAGCAAGGCGTCGATCTTCGCCGTGGCCGTAGTGAACCACTGCGTCGGTTCGATCTCGAAACCACCACTCGATGCCTTGCCGATCAGGACCTTGCGCATGCGCTCGACCTCCTTCGCCGCGTCGCTGCCGAGCGCCTTGTCGAGGGCCGCCCGCTCGCTTGCATTGGCGGCACCGCGAAAGATGTCGAAGTAGGCTTCCTGCTTGTTGATGCGTTCCAGTACCGCGTGCAGCTGCGGCGCTTCGACCGCGTTGGTGGCAAACGCCGCCGTGACCAGCGCACGCTCTTGTCCGGCGAACTCCTTGGCCTTGACCAATGCAAGGTAAGCCATGCTCTGCTGCGCAATGTCGGCGTCGCTGTTGAAGTCGCCGCTGGAAGCAATCGCCACGGTCAAGGCCGAGATGGTGGCGGTGTAGGCCGCCACAGCCTCGGGTACGGGCAGCTCCTGCCTGTCTACGCGGGCGCGTATTGCCGCCAGCGCGGCCAGCTTTTCGCCGGCCTTGCCCAGCGTCGAGTCAAGCTGGCCGAGCTGCTTGCCCACCTTGGCGGCAATCGTCGTAAAAGCCTGCTGGTTCGTATCACTACGGCCACGCGCGGCCGGCAAGGCATCGGAAAACTTCTGTCCCTTCGACTGCAGGAATCCCACCGTCATACCTCGCTCGACCTGCAAGGTATGCACCAGCGTGCCAGCAGCGACAGCAAGCTCCAGGACTTCCTGCGTCTGCTGTGCGCCCTGATAGCCGGAATATGCCGAGCGGATCAGGCTGTACGAGGTGATCGCCAATGCCAGCAACGGTACCGCCACCAAGAGGAATAGCCGCTGCTTGATCGTGGTGTGGCGCATGTGTCTCTCCAATTTTTGTTATGACATTGGGCTTCAGCCCGTTTTTGATGCATTTTATATGCATGATTCGTGCCGGCCATGACCTCTATCAAGATAGTCGGTTTTGGGGGCAAGACCCGCCGAATCCGGCCAAACCGCCCCAGGCTGGTGCAAACGCCAGCCTAAATTGGGGAATCGGGTAATATCGCGCCATGCTTCCAACGACTCTCATGGGACGCTTGTCCTTCCAGCCGCAGCAGCTGAACCAGGCGCCCACACAATCATCCCTGCCCGTCGGCCGCAATCATCTCGGCATCGCGCCCGAGCGCGATACGGTGCTCTATGTTCCGCAAAGTCTGGCGCCTGAAAACATCCGCCCGGATCAGAAAGTGCCGCTGCTAGTGATGTTCCATGGCGCCGGCGGCTTCCCCGAAAAAGTGCTGCCCTTTCTCGAAGATCACGCTGAACAGCACGGCTTCCTGCTGATGGCGCCGCACTCCATGCTGCCGACCTGGGACATCGTCGTCGGCGGCAACGGGCCCGACCTTGAACGGCTCGATGCCGCGCTGGCCGAAGTCGGCTCGCGCTACCGCATCGATCCCGAGCACCTGGGCTTCGCCGGCTTCTCCGATGGCGGCAGCTATGCGCTGTCCACCGGCATCACCAACGGCGACATCGCCAGCCACGTGATCGTGTTTTCCGGCGGCTTCATGTCGGTGTTCATGCAGGAAGGCTCGCCGCGCGTCTTCATCTCGCACGGGCTGGTCGACGAGCAACTGCCGATCGACACCAGCGCGCGCAAGCATGCCGCCAAGCTCAAGGCCGCCGGCTACGATGTCGAACTGGTCGAATTCAACGGCAAGCACATCATTCATCCGCCCATCGTGCAGATGGCAATCGACTTTTTCACGCGCGATTTGACGTAAACCCGTCGGCCTACCGAACCCGATAGGCCGACCTTGTTTGCCGAATACGGCAAACATCCCATACAGCCGCTTTGTGCGGCTGTATGTTTTTCTGCCTGACGAGCATCCCATGCCCC
>DATMTO010000078.1:0-4644 GCA_035564055.1 Rhodocyclaceae bacterium
CAAGGCAGTCGAGACGCCAGCGCCCGCACCCGTGGCGGCCAAGGCTGCGCCGGCAGCCAAGGGCAAGCGCGGCGCCAAGGACAAGCTGGATCGCGTCATTGCCACCACCGAAGCCAGCCCGGCCGACATTGAGGCCAAGCGTACCCGCCTCAAGAACCTGATTGCGCTCGGCAAGGAACGCGGTTACCTGACCTACGCCGAAATCAACGACCACCTGCCCGACGACATGGTCGATGCTGAGCAGATCGAGACCATCATCTCGACCTTCAGCGACATGGGTATCCAGGTGTTCGACGAAGCCCCGGCTGCCGAAGACCTGCTTCTGAACGAAGCGGGCCCGGCCCCGGTCGACGAAGAAGAAGTGGCCATGGAAGCCGAACAGGCGCTGACCACCGTCGACTCCGAATTCGGTCGCACCACTGACCCGGTGCGCATGTACATGCGCGAAATGGGTTCGGTCGAACTGCTGACCCGCGAAGGCGAAATCGAAATCGCCAAGCGCATCGAAGACGGTCTGAAGCACATGGTGCAGGCGATCTCGGCCTGCCCGACCACCATCGTCGAGATTCTCGATCTGGCCGCCAAGGTGGCCAATGACGAAATGCGCATCGACGAAGTTGTCGACGGCCTGATTGATCCCAACGCCGCCGGCGAAGTGGAAGAGCTCGCCGAAGACGAGGAAGCCGAGATCGAAGCCGACGAAGGCGGCGACGAGGACGACGAAGAGGGCGGCGGCAGCGGCGCCAACTCGGCCGCGCTGGCTCAGCTCAAGCTCGACGCCATGGAACGCTTCACCGTCATCCACGAACTCTACGGCAAGCTGTACACCGCGCTGGTCAAGAAGGGTTCGCAGGACAAGGGCTACCTCAAGATCCAGAAGCAGATCTCGGACGAGCTGCTCTACATCCGCTTTACCTCCAAGACCATCGAGCGTCTGTGCGACTCCGTGCGGCATATGGTCGAACAGGTGCGCGGCCACGAGCGCAAGATTCTCAACCTGTGCGTGGACAAGTCGCACATGCCGCGCCCGCACTTCATCAAGACCTTCCCCGGCCACGAGACCGACATGGAATGGCTGAAGGCCGAAGTGCAGAGCAACAAGCCTTACTCGGCACAGCTGATGCGCGCTGCGCCGGCGATCCTGGAAGAACAGCAGAAGCTGATCGAACTGCAGGAACGTATCGGCATCCCGCTGAAGGAGCTCAAGGACATCAACAAGCAGATGTCCACCGGCGAAGCCAAGGCCCGCCGCGCCAAGCGCGAAATGACCGAGGCCAACCTGCGTCTGGTGATCTCGATCGCCAAGAAGTACACCAACCGCGGCCTGCAGTTCCTCGACCTGATCCAGGAAGGCAACATCGGCCTGATGAAGGCCGTGGACAAGTTCGAATACCGTCGCGGCTACAAGTTCTCGACCTATGCGACCTGGTGGATCCGTCAGGCCATCACCCGCTCGATCGCCGACCAGGCACGCACCATCCGCATCCCGGTGCACATGATCGAGACCATCAACAAGATGAACCGCATCTCGCGTCAGATCCTGCAGGAAACCGGTGCCGAGCCTGATCCCGCGACGCTGGCCATCAAGATGGACATGCCCGAGGACAAGATCCGCAAGATCCTGAAGATTTCCAAGGAGCCCATCTCCATGGAAACCCCGATCGGCGACGACGACGATTCTCACCTCGGCGACTTCATCGAAGACCAGTCGACGCTACTGCCGGCCGATGCCGCCATGTACTCGTCGCTGCGCGAAGTCACCAAGGAAATTCTCGACAGCCTGACCCCGCGCGAAGCCAAGGTGCTGCGCATGCGTTTCGGCATCGAGATGAACACGGACCACACGCTGGAAGAAGTCGGCAAGCAGTTCGACGTGACCCGCGAACGCATCCGCCAGATCGAAGCCAAGGCCCTGCGCAAGCTGCGTCACCCGACCCGTTCGGAAAAGCTGCGCAGCTTCCTCGACTCGGAAACCTGAGCATCACCGCTTCACCCGGCTGGCACTGAAAAGTACCAGCCGGATGGGCCTCTAGCTCATGCTTGGTTAGAGCAGCGGACTCATAATCCGTTGGTGCTGGGTTCGACTCCCAGGGGGCCCACCAAATCCCCTTAGCCCCTTAGCCGCACAAATTGCGTCAACGAGGTGTTTGCAATGGCGAATATGCAAGACCAGATTGTCGAAATCGACATCGACCAGTGGCGCATCGACGCGCCGCAAGACGACTGGATCAAAGCGATCGAAGCCGGCAAGGTACTCTACCTCCCCCGTCTGCCCTTTTCGGTCGAAGCTGACAAAACCAAGCTGTTCACGCCCGCCGTTCTCGATCCGGGTTCGCGCAATATCAGCCTGGGGACCGACGGCAAGCTCAAGGGTGCGGTGGGTGACGCCGCGACACTGGAAACCCTGACCTCCATGGTGGGCGGTTTCCGCGAACGTGCCACTACATTGGTGCACAGCCTCTTTCCCAAATACGCCCCCGGCCTGCGTCTGGCCCCGACCAGCTACCGGCCGATGCAGGTGGCAACGCGCGTGCAGTCCTGGCGTGCGGACGACCGGCGCATGCATGTGGATGCCTTTCCGAGCCGCCCCAACCACGGTGAGCGCATCCTGCGCGTTTTCATCAACGTCAATCCGAACGACGAGCCGCGCGTATGGCGCGTCGGCGAGCCGTTCGAGGATGTCGCGCCGCGCTTCCTCAAGAAAGCCAAGCGCTATTCGTCGTGGCAAGCCATGCTGCTGCACAAGCTCGGCGTGACCAAGGCGCGTCGCAGCGAGTACGATCACCTGATGCTCCAGCTACACGACGGCATGAAGTCGGATGCCGACTATCAGCAAAACGGCCCGCAACTGGTCAAGCCCTTCCCCAGCGGCTCGGTGTGGGTCTGCTATTCGGATCAGACCCCGCACGCGGTGATGTCTGGCCAGTACATGATGGAGCAGACCTTCCACCTGCCCGTCTCCTATCTGTACAACCCGGAATCCAGCCCGCTGGCGATCCTGACCGCGCTGGCCCAGCACGCGCTGATCTAAGCCGGGCCGCGGTCGTGACCCTGCCCGACATCGAGCGGTGCCTGAACTAAAATGATGGCACCGACCTATCCGGTTGCAGCGCCCCTCATCCAAGGAGCCGGCATGCATGCATCACCTAATCCGGCACGTTGCTGAAATGCCGCGCACTTTGTCCTCGACCCGACCCGTACTGTCGTGGCTGCTGCCGATAGGCGCCGCAATCCTGGGCCTGCTGATGCTGGGGCTGGCGGCGCGTGACGGCAGTCAGCTATTTGTCGGACTCGGCGTCGCGTTGTTGGGCGGCTCGCTGACCATGCTGGGGCTGCGCCTGTGGCGTATCGAGAAAAACCTGAGCCGCGTCAGCACCTTCGTCCAGGAACTGCCGCTGCGTAGCGATGCCCGGCTCGATGCCACGACAATCCCAGCCACGTTGGCGCCACTGGCGAGCGCACTGAACAATACCGCGAGCAGCCTTGCCGCACAGCTTCAGGCCGCGCACGCAGGAGAGCTGCGTGGTCGCACCATGCTGGAGTCAGCGCTCGATTGCATCGTGTCGGTGGATAACGGCGGCCACATCACCGAGTTCAACCCGGCCGCCGAGAAGACCTTCGGCTATCGTCGCGACGAGGTCATCGGCCGGGACATGAGCACGCTCCTGGTTCCCCTGCCCCTCATGTCGCAGCATATCGAGGCCATGCAGGCCTACCAGGAAGGCCAGGCGACGGCGATCCTCGGACATCGGCGTGCAATCACTGCCCGGCGCCGCGACGGCAGCGAATTTCCGGCCGACATCGTGGTGGTCGCCAGCAATATTTCCGGCCGCCGGGAGTTTTCGGTGTGGTTGCGCGATCTGACCGAGACTCGCCAAGCCGCCGACGCCATGCTCAAGGCGCGCATCGCCGCCGAAGATGCCAACCGCGCCAAGAGCGATTTCCTCGCCAACATGAGTCACGAGATCCGCACGCCGCTCAATGCCGTCATCGGCATCACCGAGCTGGCGCTGGATACCGATCTGAGTCGCGAGCAGCGCGACTACCTGAACCTCGTGCGCAGCTCCGGCGATGCCTTGCTGAACATCATCAACGAGCTTCTCGACTACGCCAAGATCGAGGCCGGCCATCTGGACTTCGAGCATATCGAGTTCGGCCTGCGCCATACCGTCGCCATGGCCGTACGCTCACTGGCACCCAAGGCCAATGAACAAAGGCTGGAGCTGCTCATCAATATCGGCCGCGACGTGCCCGATGCCCTGATTGGCGACCCGCATCGCATCCGTCAGATTCTCACCAACCTGATCGGCAACGCCATCAAGTTCACGCCCAAGGGCGAGATTGAGGTGCAAGTGTCGCGGCTGCCGGTGCGCGAGGACGGCAGTGTCATGCTGCAGTTCAATGTACGTGATACCGGCATCGGCATTCCACGCGACAAGCTGGGCACGATTTTCGATGCCTTCACCCAGGTCGATACCTCGACCACACGCAAGTTCGGCGGCACCGGTCTCGGTCTGGCCATCTGCACGCGCTTGGTCGAGGCTATGGGCGGGCGCATCTGGGCCGACAGCGAACCCGGCCGCGGCAGCGTCTTCCGCTTCAGCGCGCGCTTCGATGTGAACGCCACAACGGCGGCGCCGCCGC
>DATMTO010000079.1:0-7032 GCA_035564055.1 Rhodocyclaceae bacterium
CCCGTATTGGCGCCTACAGCACCGGCCGCAGCGGTGACCGCCGCGACGACGCCCAAAGCCGCTGCTCCAGCTGCCAAGCCAGCTCCCCAAACACACGCAACGCCAGCCAAAGTGGCTGCGCCCGAACCGACCGAACCCACATCCCCCAAGCCCGTACCGACCGCGCAGGCGGTTGCCTTGCCTGTCCGCCCCGAATCCGACATGACGGTACAGGCGCCGGCGCCGCCGAACGTCAGTGCCCAGCGTTTGCCGCCGTTGTACTCGGCGCACGTCGATGCGGGTCGCCTGCCGGCGCCGCCGGGCTATCAGAAGGTGCCGCACGATCCGAATGCCAAGGCGCCGATCTATATCACCGCAGATCGTCTGAATGGCACCACCGAGCAAGCCATCGTGGCCGAGGGCAATGTCGAGATCGAGCAGGAAGATGCCAAGCTGACGGCGGACAAGGTGACCTACTGGCAGGTCGACGACGAGGCCGAGGCGGAAGGCAATGTCGTGCTGACCCGTCCCGATGCGCGCATCAGCGGCCCCAAGACACGGATCCGCATGGCCGACAACGAGGGCTATTTCGAGCAACCCGTCTACACGATCAAGCGCGAAGCCGTAGTACTGCAGCCGCAGGCGCAGGACGCGGTGACCTCCAAGCCGCTGCACCCGAGCATGCCCGACGTGATGGCGCCGCAGCGCGTGACCACCACCGGCAGCGGCAAGGCCGAACGCGTCGATCTGGAAGGCGAGGGCCAGTATCGCTTCACCAATGCGAGCTACAGCACTTGTCCGGCCGGCGACAACCAGGACTGGTATGCGCAGGTAGGCGACCTGAAGCTCGACTATGACCGCGAGGTCGGTGATGGCAAGAATGCCACCGTCTATTTCAAGGGGGTGCCCTTCATCTACACCCCGATCATGTCGTTCTCGCTCAACAACCAGCGCAAGAGCGGCTTCCTGCCCGCCACCTTCGGTACCAATACCAAGGTTGGCGTCCAGTACTACCAGCCTTACTACTGGAACATCGCGCCCAATATGGACGCCACCATCACCTCGCGGATGATGACCAAGCGCGGTTTGCAATTGGCCGCCGATGTGCGCTATCTGGACTACTACTACAACGGCCAGTCGCGCTTTGAATACCTGCCGAACGACAGCACGACCGGCGAATCGCGCTACGCCTATTCGGTGCTGCACTACCAGAACTTCGGCGCCGGCTTGAGCGGGTCCCTGAATCTGAGCGGCGTATCGGACGCAAAGTATTTCACCGACCTGTCCACCCGCATCTCAAGCACCTCGCAGGTTAACCTGCTGCGCCAGGGCGTCCTCAACTACAGCTCGACCTGGTGGTCGTCCAGCCTGGCGGTGGAGAAATACCAGACGCTGCAGATTCCGGATCAGCCGCCGGTGGCAGTACCGTATGCCAGTTTGCCGAGACTCAGCCTGACCGCCGCGCGCTACGACCTGCCCGGCCAGCTGGCCTTCAACCTGCAGGGCGAGTACGTGAACTTCTCGCACCCGACCCAGGTCGATGGCCGCCGCATGACGCTCTACCCGCAGCTGTCGTTGCCGCTGCAAAGCACTTCGTTCTACGTCACGCCCAAGATCGGCGTGCACACCACCAACTACAATCTGGAACAGCAAACGGCAAGTGCGCCAGGCAGCATCAACCGCACCCTGCCGATTTTCAGTGTCGACAGTGGCGTCACCTTCGAACGCGAAATGCAGTGGAAGGATTCGACCTACACGCAGACCCTGGAACCGCGCCTGTACTACGTCTACATCCCTTACAAGGATCAGTCCAACATCCCGGTGTTCGACACTGCGCTGGCCGACTTCAACTTCGCGCAGATCTTTTCCGAGAACCGCTATGTCGGCAAGGATCGTATCGGCGACGCCAATCAGCTGACGCCGGCCCTGACCTCGCGCCTGATCGACCCGGAAACCGGCGTCGAGCTGATACGCGGCATGATCGGTCAGCGCTACTACTTCAGTGACCAGCGTGTCACCCTGCCCGGTGAAACGCCGCGTACCGGACGCAAGGCCGACCTGCTGATGGCCGTGACCGGTCTGGTCGCCCCCAAGACCTATATCGACACCGGCTGGCAATACAATACGAACGACAACAAGACCGAACGCTTCAACGTCATGTCGCGCTACCAGCCCGAGATCGGCAAGGTACTGAATGCCGGTTATCGCTACACGCGCGACCTGCTCGGCCAGGTCGACGTCTCGGGTCAATGGCCCTTCAGCGGCGGCTGGACGGCGCTCGGCCGCTACAACTTCTCCACGCGCGACAGCCGCATCATCGAAGTCGTCGGCGGCTTCGAGTACAACGCGGGGTGCTGGGCTATCCGGGGCCTGCTGCAACGCCTCTCGACCACCGCGCAGAGCCAGACGACCTCGTTCTTCATCCAGCTCGAACTCTCCGGCTTCTCCAATATCGGATCGAACCCGGCCGAAGTTCTGCGTCGTACGGTTCCAGGTTACAGCCGCAACTACGGCTACACCGACCCGACCGGTAGCGGCGTCCCCGAGTATTACTGAAAGTAGTCAGCATGCCTGATGGAGGCACCATGAAGCGTTTTTCACTCCTGGCCGCGTTGCTGCTGGTCGCGGCACCTCTTGTCGCCCAGGCCGGCAATCAGCCGATCGAAGCTGACCGGGTCGTCGCCGTGGTCAATAACGAAGCCATTACCCAGTACGATCTGCGCGCCCGCGTCGACAGCGCGGTACAGAACCTCAAGCGCCAAGGCACGCCGATGCCGCCGGCCGATGTATTGCAGCGTCAGGTGCTCGAACGCATGATCGTCGACCGGCTGCAAATGCAGTCTGCGACCGAACTCGGCATGAAGATCAGCGACTCCGAGCTCGACATGGCCCTGCGCCGTATCGCCGAGAACAACAAGCTCACGCTGGAAACCTTCAAACAGGCACTCGAAAAAGACAACATCCCCTGGGACAAGTTTCGTGAGGAAATCCGTCAGGAAATCACCGTCGCCCGTCTGCGCGATCGCGAAGTCGACAGCCGCGTCACCATCTCCGATGCCGAGATCGACAACTACCTGGCCAGCGCCGAGGCGCGCGGTGACAACGCCGAATACCTGATCTCCCACATCATCGTGCGCCTGCCCGAACAGGCCGGCCCCGAGCAGATCGCGCGCCTGCGCAGCCGCGCCGTCGAGGCGCAACAGCGTCTGCAGCAGGGCGAGGACTTCGCCAAGGTAGCCGCGGCCTACTCCGACGCGCCCGATGCGCTGTCCGGTGGCAATATCGGCGTCAGAACCATCGACCGCCTGCCGACGCTCTACGCCGAAGCAGCGGCCAAGCTGCAACCCGGCCAGATCAGCGACATCATGCGTAGCTCGGCCGGTTTCCACATCATCAAGCTGGTCGACAAGCGCGGCGGCAAACTGGTGGCCAAGAGCACGCAGCAGACGCATGTGCGGCACATTCTGATCAAGGTCACCGAACTGGTCAGCGATGCCGAAGCCAAACGCAAGATCGACGAAATCAAGGCCAAGCTCGACAACGGCGCCGACTTCGCCGAGCTTGCCCGGAAATATTCCAACGACATCTCGTCCACCAAGGGCGGCGACCTGGGCTGGCTGGAACAGGGTCAGACAGTGCCGGACTTTGAGTCGGCAATGAATGCGCTGCCGCTCAACAAGGTCAGCGCGCCGGTCAAGACGCCCTTCGGCTGGCATTTGATCGAGGTCGAAGAACGCCGTACCAAACAGGGCGATCAGGAACAACTGCGCCTCGCCGCCCGCAAGGCCCTGCGCGAACGCAAGGCCGATGAAGCCTACGAGGACTGGTTGCGCCAGTTGCGCGACCGCGCCTATGTCGAATATCGACTCGAAGACCGTTGAGCAGCCGCTGATTGCCGTTACGTCGGGTGAGCCCGCCGGCATCGGTCCTGACATCTGCATCGCCCTGGCCCGGCAGGCCTTCCCGGCGCGCCTGAAGATACTCGGAGACCGACAGCTGCTGGCCGATCGGGCCCGGCAGCTCGGCGTCTCGCTGGACGGACTCGATATCGAGCATGTGCCGTTGCGCGTTGCATGCGCGAGCGGCCGACTTGATTCCGGCAACGCGCCCTACGTGCTGGCAATGCTCGACCGCGCGATTGGTGGTTGCCAGTCCGGCGAGTACGCTGCCGTAGTGACCGCGCCGGTGCACAAGGGCGTCATCAACGACGCCGGCATCCCCTTTACCGGCCATACCGAATATCTCGCGGAGAAAACCGGCACGCCGCGCGTCGTCATGATGCTCGCCGGCGCCGGACTGCGCGTGGCGTTGGCGACCACCCATCTGGCACTCAAGGAGGTGCCCGCCGCCATCACGCGGGAAGATCTGACCACGACGATCCGCATTCTGCATGCCGACCTCGTTGCCAAATTCGGCATCGCCAATCCGCGCATTCTGGTCGCGGGCCTCAACCCGCACGCCGGCGAAGACGGCCATATGGGGCGCGAGGAGATTGATGTCATCGCCCCGGTGATCGCAGCGCTGAAGTCCGAAGGCATGGATCTGATTGGCCCTCTGCCGGCCGATACGCTGTTCACCAAGAATTGTCTCGCCGGCTCGCACGCGCAACTGGCCATGTACCACGATCAGGGCCTGGCGGTGCTCAAGTACGCCGCCTTCGAGGATGGTATCAACGTCACGCTGGGCCTGCCCATCGTGCGCACCTCGGTCGATCACGGCACTGCGCTCGATCTTGCCGGCACCGGCCGCGCCGATCCGCGCAGTCTATTTGCCGCGATCAAGGCCGCACTGGAAATGACGGCGGGAAGACATTAACCATGTGCCAGCTGCTCGGCATGAATTGCAACACGCCCACCGACATCTGCTTCTCCTTCAGCGGCTTCCGCGTACGCGGCGGCGGCAGCGATATACACAAGGACGGTTGGGGCATTGCCTTTTTCGAGGGCAAGGGCTGTCGCTCCTTTATCGACGTGCAGCCGGCCGCCAACTCGCCAATCGCCGATATGGTGCGCGAATATCCGATCCGCTCGACCAACGTCATCTCGCATATCCGCATGGCGACGCAAGGGCGGGTCGCACTGGAGAACACCCACCCGTTCCAGCGCGAACTGTGGGGACGGCACTGGGTATTTGCCCACAACGGCGATCTGAAAGACTTCAGACCCCAACTGGCCGGCCCTTATCAACCGGTCGGCGACACCGACTCGGAGCGGGCCTTCTGTTATCTCCTGCATTATCTGCGCAATGAATTTGCCACGGCGCCCAGCCCGGAGCGCCTGTTTCCGGTCCTGCGTGAATTGGCGACGCGCATTGCCGAGCATGGCGAGTTCAACTTCCTGCTCTCCAACGGCGACTTCCTGTTCGCCCATCGCGCCAGCAAGCTCAGCTACATCGTGCGCCGGGCGCCGTTCGCGACCGCGCACCTCAAGGACGAGGATCTGAGCGTCGATTTCAATGAGGTTGCCGACGCCAATGACTGCGTTGCCGTCGTCGCCACCCAGCCGCTGACCGACAACGAAGTCTGGAGCGACTTCGACGATCGAACGCTGAATCTTTTCGTCGAAGGCCAGCTTGTCATGAGCGGCACGACCAGGGCATGACCATGCAAGAACATCGCGCACGCAAGCGCTTCGGACAAAACTTCCTGTCTTCGCCCGGCGTCATTGCCAACATCGTGGCGGCCATCAATCCGCGTCCGGGCGACTGCATGGTGGAAATCGGCCCTGGCCTGGCCGCCATGACCGCGCCCTTGCAGGCCGCGCTCGGGCACATGCACGTGGTCGAGATTGACCGCGACCTGATCGCACGCCTCAAGCAGAACTACACGCCCGAGCAACTCACCATCCACGAAGGAGACGCACTCGAGTTCGACTTCGGCAGTCTCGCTGAAAAGGATCTGCGTATCGTCGGCAACCTGCCCTACAACATCTCCACGCCGATCCTCTTCCACCTGAGCAGCTTCGCCGACAAGGTGAGGGATATGCACTTCATGCTGCAGAAGGAAGTTGTCGACCGCATGGTGGCCGCACCCGGCGGCGACTATGGCCGGCTCTCTGTCATGCTGCAGTACCGCTACGAAATGGACCGGCTCTTCATCGTCCCCCCGGGTGCGTTCGTACCGGCACCCAAGGTCGACTCCGCCATCGTGCGCATGATCCCGCGTCCCGCTTCAGCTCTGACTGCCAAGGACGAAGCACTGTTCGGCGATGTCGTCACGGCTGCCTTCTCGCAACGCCGCAAGATGCTGCGCAATACCCTGAAGAGCATCGTCAGCGAAGCACAACTCGAAGCGTTGGGGATTGCGCCGACGGCACGGGCGGAGACTTTGCCGGTCAGCGACTACATCCGGATCGCCAACTCTCTGGCCTAGGTCAGAGACTGATTTCCGCCACTACCGGCGCATGATCCGAAGGCCGCTCCAGCTTGCGTGGCGCCTTGTCTACGGTGCTCGAGGTACAGGCCTTGGCCAGCGGCTCGGACAGCAGAATGTGGTCGATGCGCAAGCCCTGATTGCGACGGAAACCCATCATGCGGTAGTCCCACCACGAGAAGGTTTTCTCGGGTTGCTCGAAGAGGCGGAATGAATCGCTCAGACCGAGGTCGAGCAAGTCCTTGAAGGCGGCACGTTCCGGCTCCGAGCACAGAATCTTGCCAGCCCAGGCGGCCGGATCGTGCACGTCGCGATCATCGGGCGCGATGTTGTAATCGCCGAGCAGCGCCAGCTTCGGGTATTTCACGATCTCCGCGCGCAACCACTCGGTCAGTGCCGCGAACCAGCGCAGCTTGTACTCGTACTTCTCGGAGCCGACCTCACTGCCGTTGGGCATGTAGGCGCAGACGATGCGCACATCGTTGACGGTCGCCGCGATGATGCGCTTCTGGTGGTCCTCGAAATCGGGAATGTCGCAATGCAGCTCGGTGGTCGGCAGGCGCGAGAGGATGGCCACGCCGTTGTAGGTCTTCTGCCCGTTGTGGAAAGCCTTGTAGCCGGCGGCCTCGATCTCGGCGAAGGGAAAACCCTTGTCCTCGGTCTTGGTCTCCTGCAGGCAGACC
>DATMTO010000080.1:0-4592 GCA_035564055.1 Rhodocyclaceae bacterium
CACGAACACCGGCACACCGAACAGCCAGGCCAGGACATATTTACCCATGAGACGCTCCTTGTGAGGAAACGTCGTCATCATGCGCCGGCGTCCGGAAAACGCCTGTAGGACGAGGCCGAAGACGGCGTAGGAGCGATGCTAGGGCAAGGACTGGGCGAAGAATTGCGAGCGATTGCCGCCCTGGCGCTTGGCGCTGTACATCGCCTCGTCCGCGTGGCGGATCAGGTGCCGATAGTCGTCGCTGTGTTCGGGATACAGCGCGATGCCGATGCTGGGCGAGACGCGCAGTTCCACTGCCTCCAGCTGGCACGGACGACACATCATGGTGCGAATGGTTTCGGCCACCACATAGGCATCCTGCGGCGTCTGGATACCGTGCAGCAAGACGAGAAACTCGTCGCCGCCGATACGACCTACGGTATCCGATTCGCGCACGCAATTGCTGATACGACCAGCCACCTCCTGCAGCAGCAGATCGCCGATCGCGTGGCCATATTCGTCATTGACCTGTTTGAACTGATCCACATCCAGATACAACAGCGCCACCTTGCCTTCATCGCGACGGGCCAGCGCCAGCGCATTCTGCAAGCGATCCTGGAACAGCCGGCGGTTGGGCAGCTCGGTCAGCGGATCGTAGAGCGCCGCATGTTCCAGGCGCTCGAACATCTGCTTGCGCTCGATGGCGGCAGCGACCTGGATGGAAATAAATTGCAGCAGGCGCATGTCCTGGTCCGAATACAGGACATCCGGAGAATAGCCGCGGATCACCAGCGCTCCGACCATGCCGCTGCGCCCCTGCAAGGGCACGCCCAGCCAATACACGGTACTGGGACCGACGTCGGCGCGCGCCAACAGATCAGGGCTCATGCGGCTGTCCGGCGTGATCCAGAGCGGGCGGCCGCTGCGAATCACCTCGGCACACAAGGTGCCGGCGTCCAGACGTTGGGACTTCGGTGACTCGTTACGGTCATCGACGTAATAGGGAAAGCTCAGCTCGTCGCGCTGCGCGTCGTAAAGCGCGAGGAAGAAATTGCCCGCCGGCAGCAGGCCGGCGACAATGGCATGGATCGATTGCAACAGATCGCCAAGACCTTCGGTTTTATAGGTTGCGTCGAAGATCTCCTGGACGGCCTGGCGCATGGCCTCGTCGCGCTTGCGATCACTGATGTCTCGGGCCACAGCCACACGTGCCTGGTCGCTCTCCGACCAGCGCGCCGACCACATGATATGGACGACACGTCCATCCTTGCGGATGTAGCGATTCTCGAAATGCCGTTCGACATTGCCGCCCATGATGCCGCTCGCCGCTTCCAGCGTGCGCTCGCGGTCTTCGGGGTGCACCAGCTCAATCATGGACCTGCCGACTACTTCTTCCGGCGTGTAACCGAAGATGGACTCGAACGCAGCGCTGACGTAGAGATAGCGCCCCTCTGCGTCCACGATGCAGACGGCATCAAGCAAGAGGTCCATCGCGTTGCCATAGGGCACACGGCGATCAATTTTCATGTGGCTAAACGGAAAGGATGCCGGATGCGACATATTCTATCCCCACTCAACACACCGTCGGGCAAATGGTTCCGGAAACCGGCAACACGTTAAAATCGCCGGCTACCGTGACCTGATCATTCATTACCCTTACATGTCGCAGTCGAACGCCACCGGGCACACCCCGATGATGCAGCAGTATCTGAAACTCAAAGCTGCGCATCCGAATCTCCTGTTGTTTTATCGCATGGGGGATTTCTACGAACTGTTTTACGATGATGCCGAAAAGGCAGCCCGCCTGCTTGACATTACCCTGACCAAGCGCGGCCAGTCCGCCGGCCAGCCGATTCCGATGTGCGGCGTGCCCTACCACGCGGTCGAGCAGCATCTGGTCCGTCTGGTCAAGCTCGGCGAGTCGGTGGCAATCTGCGAGCAAATTGGAGACCCGGCTACCAGCAAGGGACCGGTGGAACGCGCCGTCACCCGCATCGTCACGCCCGGCACCGTCACCGACAGCGCACTCCTCGACGACAAGAGCGAAAGCCTGCTGCTGTCCCTGCACATCGAACGGCAGCGCGTCGGGCTGGCCTGGCTCAATCTCGCCAACGGCAGCTTCAGCCTGCTCGAAACCAAGCTCGACAACCTGCCTACCCACTTCGAGCGCCTGCGTCCTGCCGAAATCCTGCTGGCCGACTCGGCTTCGCTGGCCGAATTCGATCTGCGCAGCACCGCCCTGCGCGAATTGCCGCAATGGCACTTCGACACGACGACCGCACGACAACTGCTGACCGGGCATTTCGGTACCCAGGATCTGGCCGGGTTCGGCTTGGCCGGCTCCGACGAACCAACCTTGGCGCTGGCCGCCGCCGGCGCCCTGTTCCAATACGCCCAGGCCACCCAGCTGCGCAGCCTCGCTCACATCACCGGCCTCAAGCTGGAATCGGAAAGCGAATTCCTGCGCCTCGATGCCGCCACGCGCCGCAATCTTGAACTCACCGAAACCCTGCGCGGCGAAGCTGCGCCGACGCTGTTGTCGCTGCTGGACACCTGCTCGACGAGCATGGGTTCGCGCTGGCTACGGCACGCGCTGCATCATCCATCGGCCAATCCAGCCATTGCGATTGAACGGCACGACGCCGTCGCCGAGCTGCTTGGAGAAGGCCGCCACGGCATCGGTAGTGAAATCCAGCAAGCGCTCAGGTCGGTCTCCGACATCGAGCGCATCACCTCGCGCATCGCGCTCAAGTCGGCGCGCCCTCGCGACCTATCGGCGCTGCGGGATAGCCTGGCCGCCCTGCCGTCGGTTCAGGCCGTGCTACGCAGCCCGCAAGCGGCGTTGCTGGCCAAATTGCGTGATGACATTGCCGTTCCCGCCGCCGCCTTGCATCTGCTGCAGGCGGCAGTGACGGCCGAACCCTCGGCAGTGCTGCGCGAAGGCGGCGTGATCGCCGACGGCTATTCCGCCGATCTGGATGAACTGCGTGGCATTCAGAGCAACTGCGGCGCCTTCCTGCTGGAACTGGAAGCCCGCGAGAAGACACGCACCGGGATCAGCAGCCTCAAGGTCGAGTACAACAAAGTGCATGGCTTCTACATCGAAGTCACGCACGCCAATACGGAAAAAATTCCCGACGACTACCGCCGTCGCCAGACGCTGAAGAACGCCGAGCGCTACATCACGCCGGAGCTCAAGGCTTTCGAGGACAAGGCGCTGTCCGCCAACGACCGCGCCCTGGCGCTGGAAAAGCAGCTGTACGAGGCCCTGCTGGATGCGCTGGCCGAATACATTCCGCAACTGCAGCAGATCGCGCGCGGCCTGGCTCTGCTGGACGGGCTCTGCGCATTCGCCGCGATTGCACGCGAACGGAATTACTGCCGCCCGGAAATGGTGAACGAACCCGTACTCGCCATCGAGGCCGGCCGCCACCCGGTGGTGGAAGCTCAGCACGGCGTGCAGTTCATCGCCAATCCTGTGGCCTTTGCGCCCCATCGGCGCATGCTGCTGATCACCGGTCCCAATATGGGTGGTAAATCGACGTATATGCGCCAGGTGGCGCTGACCGTGCTGCTGGCGCATTGCGGCTGCTTCGTGCCGGCGGCCACGGCGAAGATTGGCCGTTTCGACGCGATCTACACGCGTATCGGCGCCTCAGACGATCTCGCCTCGGGGCGCTCGACTTTCATGGTCGAAATGACGGAAGCGGCGGCCATCCTCAATGGGGCCACCGAACGCTCACTGGTATTGATGGATGAAATCGGACGCGGCACCTCGACCTTCGACGGCATGGCGCTGGCGTTCTCCATTGCCCGCCACCTGCTCGAAAAGAACCGGGCCTTCACGCTGTTCTCGACCCATTACTTTGAGCTGACGCGCCTGGCCGAGGATTACGCGGAATGTGCCAATGTGCATCTCGACGCAGTCGAGCATGGACACAGCATCGTGTTCCTGCACGCCGTCGAGGAAGGCCCGGCCTCGCAGAGCTATGGTATCCAGGTGGCGGCACTGGCCGGGATTCCCGGCAGCGTGGTGCGCGACGCAAAGCGCCGGCTGGTGGCACTGGAGAACCGGGAGATACTGGCCTCGCCACAAGTCGATATGTTCGCGGCCGCCCTGCCGCCGGTGGAAGCTGAGCCGCATCCGCTGGTCAGTGCGCTGGAGTCTATCGATCCAGACTCACTATCGCCAAGGGAAGCGCTGGACAAGCTCTACGCCTTGAAGAAGTTGTCCACTTAAGTCTGCGTCGGCAACAAAAAAGCCAGCCCGTCTTTACCTGGGCTGGCTTTTTTACTGGGTAATCCCGAATCAGTGGTGATGCCCACCGGGGCCATGCACGTGGCCGTGGCTCAGCTCTTCAGCCGATGCCTTACGCACGTCCGTGACGGTGCAGCTGAACACCAGCGACTGGCCGGCGAGCGGATGGTTACCGTCGACGACGACCTTGTCGTCGGCGATATCGGTGATGGTGTACAGCAGGCCGTCGTCCTCGTCGTCCTCGCCGCCGCGCTCGAACTGCATGCCGATCTCGATATTATCGGGGAACAGCGAACGCGGTTCGATAGCGATCAGGGACTCGTCGTAGTCGCCGAAGGCTTCTTCCGGCTGCAGC
>DATMTO010000081.1:0-2542 GCA_035564055.1 Rhodocyclaceae bacterium
CTGCCCTGTTGCTTGCCTGAGGGCCTGTTTTCCCTGAGTTTTCGACTGTGAACTTGAATCTGGACAGAGATTTTCAACAGGCGCGTTTCGAGCAGGCCATTGCGCTGTTCGACGCAGCCAATGCCGCCGACCCCAATCTGGAGGATGCTGGCGGCCAGCTTCGCCCCAAGGAGCTGCTTTATGCCGAGCGCATGAGCGAGATGCTCTCGCGTTTCGCGCCCGAGGCCAGCGAGGCGGTGCAGCTCGCCGTGCGCGCCCAGCATATCCGGCGCTGGACCGTGCCGCGCAACAGCTATCCGATGACGCCCGAAGGTTACAAGCAGTGGCGCACCGGGCTCTACAAATTCCACGCCGAGACTGCCGGTGCCTTGATGCGCGAGACCGGTTACGACGACGCCACGATCGCCCAGGTCGAACGCATCGTCGCCAAGAAGGGCATCAAGGTGAATGACGATTCCCAGCTGCTGGAGGACATTGCGGCGCTGGTCTTTCTTGAGCACTACCTGACTGCGTTCGCTGCCCAGCACCCGGAATACGACGAAGCCAAGTGGTGCGACATCATCAGGAAGACCTGGCAGAAGATGTCGGCCCGCGGGCGCGACTTCACCCTGCTGGGCCATATCACACTGCCGTCTGATCTGACGCCGCTGATCGTCAAGGCGATCAGCTAAAAGGAAGCCTTCATGAATATCGGTTTCATAGGCCTCGGCCTGATGGGCGCGCCGATGGCGCGCAACCTTGCCAAGGCGGGACATACGCTGCACGTCTGGTCGCGGCGCCCGCAAACCCTGGTTGAAGTCGCCAAGTCGCCGAGTTACAAGGTGCATACGTCCGCAGCCGCCGTGGCGGCCGCCAGTGACGTGGTGTTCACCATGGTGGCCGATTCGTCCGATGTGCATCAGGTCATCCTCGGCGAGAACGGCGTCGGGGACGGTGGCAAGCCCGGCCTGGTCGTCATCGACATGAGCACCATTGCGCCGGAGACGGCGCGTGAAATCGCTTCGGCCCTGTTCGAGCGCGGCATCGACTTTCTCGACGCGCCGGTCTCGGGCGGCGAGGCCGGCGCCATCAATGCGCAGTTGACCATCATGGTCGGCGGCGAGCAGGCGGTGTTCGATCGCATCAAGCCGCTGCTCGACCTGCTCGGCAAGTCGGTCACGCTGATCGGCGGCGCCGGCGCAGGCCAGGTCGCCAAGGCTTGCAATCAGATCATCACCGGTGTTGGCGTCTGCGCCGTGGCCGAAGCCGTGAACTTCGCGCACAAGACCGGCGTCGATTCCAAGAGCATGCGCGAAGTGCTGCTCGGCGGTTTTGCCGCCAGCAGGATTCTCGAGCTGCACGGTCAGCGCATGATCGAACGCAATTTCGTACCGGGCTTCAAGGCCTGGATGCATCAGAAGGACTTGCGCATCGTCATGGATGCGGCGCATGCCCAGCATCTGGCGCTGCCGACCGCGGCGGCGGCACTGCAGCTCTACAACGGCATGGTCGGCAGCGGCCGTGGCGACGAAGACACCACCGCCATGCTGAAGCTGTTCGAGCAGATGAGCGGCATTGATGCGGAGGCCATGCAATGAAAGTAGGTTTTATTGGTCTCGGCGTCATGGGCAACCCCATGGCGCAGCACCTGATCAAGGGTGGTCATGAGGTATCGGTGTGGGCGCGGCGCGAAGCCAGCGCCGCCGAGGTGGTGGCCGCCGGTGCGATCTTCCGCAAGTCGCCTGCCGAGCTGGCGCAGCATTGCGAGGTTGTGTTCACCATGATCACCGCCAGCAGCGACGTGGAGCAGGTCGCGCTCGGGGACAATGGCCTGGTTCACGGCTTTGCGCGCGGCAGTGTGCTGGTGGACATGAGCACCATCGCGCCGACCATGGCGCGCAAGATTGCCGGCACCCTGGCCATCCGCGGCGTCGAGTTCCTCGATGCACCGGTCTCCGGCGGCGGCATGGGTGCGCAGAATGCGACGCTGGCCATCATGGCCGGCGGCAAGTCCGAAGTGTTTGCGCGCATCAAGCCCCTGTTCGATCTGATGGGCAAGACCATTCTGCATGTTGGCCCGACGGGCGCCGGCCAGATCACCAAGGCCTGCAACCAGATGGTTATGGTGGCGGCGATTCAGGCGGTGGCCGAGGCGGCGAGTCTGGCCGCAGCCAACAATGTGGACTTTGCCAAGGTCATGGCGGCCATGCAGAGCGGTTCGGCCGGTTCGCGTGTGCTAGATTTCTTCGGTGACAAGATGGCGCGCCGCGATTTCGCTGCCGGCATCGAGGCGCGCTTGCATCATAAGGATTACGCCCTGATCATGGACGAGGCCGCGCGCGCCGGTGCGCCGCTGCCGATTTCGGCCCAGGTTTGGCAGCAGTTGAACGGTTTGATGGCGCTGGGCTGGGGCAAGGAAGACACCTCCAGCCTGCTGCGCGTACTGGAGCGCTACAAGCATTAAAAAAGGCGGCACCGCCGCGTTGCGTGAACAGGCGGTTGAACCGCCGGGGAGGGTGTTGAGTGTCTGATTCACCCGCAGAGATGCTGACGGGCTTCGGCG
>DATMTO010000082.1:0-4317 GCA_035564055.1 Rhodocyclaceae bacterium
GCGACCACGCGCCCCACGCCGGCGGCGACCAACGCCTCGGAGCAGGGACCGGTGCGGCCGGTATGGTTGCAGGGCTCGAGCGTAACGTAGGCAGTGGCGCCGCGCGCCAGATCACCGGCTTCGCGCAAGGCATGCACCTCCGCATGCGGCTCGCCCGCTTTCGCATGCCAACCGGTTCCCACCACGGCGCCATCCTTGACGATGACGCAGCCGACGCGCGGGTTCGGCGTGGTGGTGTACAGACCGAGACGCGCCAGGCGCAGGGCTTCCGCCATATGGAGATGATCCACGGCAGAGAAAAGCGGGGCGCTCACTTGTTCTTCTTGGAGCCGTTCTTGCCTGCACTTGCCGGCGTCTTCGCCGGGCGCGGCGTCTTCACTTCGCGGATGACGTCTGAAAACTCGTCGAGATCGGCGAAGTTGCGATACACGGAGGCGAAACGGACATAGGCGACGGTGTCGAGCTTGCGCAGTTCGCGCATGACGAGATCGCCAATGCGGTCGGAGGTAATCTCGCGTTCGCCGGAGGTCACGATCTTGTCGACGACGCGATCCAGCGCGGCGTCGATGTTCTCGGTCATCACTGGCCGCTTGCGCAAGGCCAGCATGAAGCTCGCCTTCAGTTTGTCGCGGCTGAATTCGGTGCGGCTGCCGTTCTTCTTGACCACCGCCGGCATCTGCAACTCGACGCGCTCATAGGTCGTGAAGCGCTTGTCGCAGGCAGGGCAACGGCGGCGGCGCCGAACGGTATCTTCTTCGTCGTTGAGGCGGGTGTCGACGACCTGGGTATTGAGGTCGCCGCAGTAAGGACACTTCATATTGAAGCGTCCTTACTGCCCAGTGACTGGACCATCCCCCCAGCCCCCTTCCCGAAGAAGGGGGTGACTATGGTTCGCACGCTTTGCGTGCTCCCAGTTATTTCTTCACGCTGAAGCGCCGCACGCAAAACCATTCCGAGCATCGCCCGCTCAAGCGCCGTAGACGGGAAACTTGGCGCACAACGCCGCGACTTCCTTCTTGGTCTTTTCGATCACGGCGGCATCATTCGGTGCTTCCAGGACGTCGGCAATCAGATGCGCCACGCGCTCGGCTTCGATCTCGGTGAAGCCGCGCGTGGTCATGGCCGGCGTGCCGATGCGGATGCCCGAGGTGACCATGGGCTTTTCCGGATCGTTCGGGATCGCGTTCTTGTTCACGGTGATGTGCGCCGCGCCAAGTGCGGCCTCGGCATCGCGGCCGGTAATGTTCTTACCGCGCAGATCAACCAGCATCAGGTGCGACTCGGTACGTCCCGAGACAATGCGCAGGCCGCGCGCGGTCAACACCTTGGCCATGACGATGGCGTTTTCGATGACCTGTTCCTGGTAATGCTTGAATTCGGAGGTGGCCGCTTCCTTGAAGGAAGTGGCCTTGGCGGCGATCACGTGCATCAGCGGGCCGCCCTGCAGGCCGGGGAAAACGGCGGAGTTGAGCGCCTTTTCGTGCTCGGCCTTCATCAGAATCACGCCGCCGCGCGGACCGCGCAGGGTCTTGTGCGTGGTCGAGGTGACGACGTCGGCGTGCGGCACCGGGTTCGGATAGAAACCGGCGGCAATCAGGCCGGCGTAATGGGCCATGTCCACCCAGAAGATGGCGCCGACTTCCTTGGCGATCTTGGCGAAGCGTGCGAAGTCGATGCGCAGCGCGTAGGCCGAGGCACCGGCAATGATGATGCGCGGCTTGTGCTCGCGCGCCAGCGCTTCCATCTGTTCGTAGTCGATTTCTTCCTTGTCGTTGAGGCCGTAGGAAATCGCGTTGAACCACTTGCCCGACATATTGAGCTTCATGCCGTGGGTCAGATGGCCGCCTTCGGCCAAGCTCATGCCCAGCAGGGTATCGCCGGGCTTGGCAAAAGCCATCAACACGGCCTGGTTGGCTTGCGAACCGGAATTCGGCTGAACGTTGGCAGCTTCAGCGCCGAACAGTTCCTTGAGCCGGTCGATGGCAATCTGCTCGACCACGTCCACATGCTCGCAACCGCCGTAGTAACGCTTGCCCGGATAGCCTTCCGCATACTTGTTGGTCAGCTGCGAACCCTGTGCTTCGAGCACGGCAGCGCTGACATAGTTTTCGGAAGCGATCAGCTCGATGTGATCTTCCTGGCGCTGGTTCTCGGCCGTGATCGCGGCCCAGAGTTCGGAATCGGTCTTGGCGAGGGTGGCTTTCTTAGAGAACATGGCGCTCCGCAGCTGGGGTGAAGGGAAGCGGCCATTCTAGCACCGCCCAAATCACCCAAACGGCATTCTTCTCATCCCCCGACGGAGTACCCGCCAAGCCGGAATAGCGTCTTATTCGACGACGAGTTCGCGCGTATTTTCGAGATGGGCGCGCACGCCCCATTCGAGCAGCTGCCAGTCCGGATTGCCGATCTCGATCCAGTTCAGAGCGGCGTTCGGAATCGGGAAGTCGCGCGCGGTTTCCAGCGGACGATGCGTGGCAATGCGGTAGATGACGTCAAGCACGCCGCCGTGCGCAAAAATCAGGATGCTGTCGCCGGTATGCCGCTGCGCCAGCGCATTGAGAGTGCGCTTGATGCGCTCGGCAAAGCCGGCCAGGCTTTCGCCGTTGCCGAAGGCGAAGCTCGCGTCGCGCTTGATATAGCGCTCAAAGTCGGCGCGCGCCTTGATCTCGTCCTGGGTGAGGCCCTGGAATTCGCCGTAGTGGCGCTCGCGCAAACCCGTTTCGGCTTGCACCGGCAGGCCCAGTAATGCGGATGCGGCTGCAGCGGTGTCGTAGGCGCGCTGCAGATCGCTGCTGTAGATCGCAGCGAAGGACTGTTGCGCCAGCCCCCGGGCGGCGGCCTGTGCCTGCTGACGACCGGTGGCATTGAGCGGAATATCGATCTGCCCCTGAATGCGGCGCTCCGCGTTCCAGTCGGTCTCACCGTGGCGGACGATGCATACGCGGGTCGAAGGCGGCAGATGAAAAACCGGGGAGTTCATGATTCCAGTGGTGACGCGCTACACTGCGCGCTTTGTTTCATTGCTGATACGTCATTTTACCCTGACCTTAACCGTGATCCGGCTGCTCGCCCTGTCCCGTGCCATTGATCGTTTTAATGAGCTCTGCGCAAAAATTGCCAGCGCCATGGTGCTGCTCGCCTGCCTGATCAGCGCCGCCAACGCGCTGCTGCGCTACGGCTTCTCGGGCGGCTCCAACGCCTGGCTGGAAGTGCAATGGCATCTCTTTGCCGGCATGGTCATGCTGGGCAGCGCCTGGGCGCTGGCACGTAACGGCCATGTGCGCGTCGATGTGCTCTATGGGGGCTGGAAGCCGCGTACCCAGGCCTGGGTGGATATTTTCGGCTTCTGTGCCTTCCTGTTGCCGGTGACGGTGTGGCTCTTCATCTACACCCTGCCGCTGTTCACCACCGCCTGGAGCACCGGCGAGGTCTCGGCCAACGCCGGCGGCCTGCCACTGTGGCCGGCCAAGCTGATGCTGCCGCTGGGCTTCGGTAGTCTCGCGCTGCAGGGCGTCGCCGAGATCATCAAGCGCGCGGCCTGGCTGCGCGGCGAGCTAGAGATGGATCTTCACTACGAGAAGCCGCTGCAATGACCGAGTACGAATTGCCTCTCACCCAGCCTCTCTCCCGAGGAGAGAGGGGTCAACTCAGCTATGGTTGAATACGCAGCGCCATTGATGTTCGCAGGGCTGGTTTGCTTCCTGCTCATCGGCTTCCCCGTCGCTTTCTCGCTCGCCGCACTTGGTTTGAGCGCCGCCTTCATCGGTGTCGAACTCGGTTTCTTCCCGGCGACCTTCGTCGAAGGCATGCCCTTCCGCATCTTCGACATCCTCTCGCGTGAGTTGCTGCTGTCGGTGCCCTTCTTCACGTTCATGGGCGCGCTGCTGGAGCGCTGCGGACTGGCCGAGGATCTGCTTGAAGGCGTGGGCCAGCTCTTCGGCGGACTGCCCGGTGGCGTGGCGATTGGCGTGATCCTCGTCGGCGCCATCCTCGGTGCCATCACCGGCACCGTCGCCGCCTCGGTGATCGCCATGGGCATGATCTCGCTGCCGGTGATGCTGCGCTACGGCTACGACATGCGCATCGCCACCGGCGTGATCGCCGCCTCGGGCACCATCACGCAACTGATCCCGCCCTCGCTGGTGCTGATCATCCTCGCCGACCAGCTGCACACGCCGGTCAGCGACATGTATGCCGGCGCCATGGGGCCGTCGCTGGTGCAGGTGCTGCTCTTCGTCGCCTTCATCGGCTTCGTCGCGCTGACGCGGCCGGACAAGGTGCCGCCGCTGCCGCCCGAGGCGCGCACGCAGCGCGGCT
>DATMTO010000083.1:0-4052 GCA_035564055.1 Rhodocyclaceae bacterium
GCTACCGGCGCGCAGGGCCAGCAGGTCGGCGGCCTGGCGCGTTGTCGCCGCCAGCATGCCGCGCAGTTCGGTTTCGTCGACGGGTTGCCAGGGTTCAATGAGACAGGTGGCCAAGGCACTGGCTTCGAAACCATAGCGCCCTTCAGCCAGCGTTTCGAGGCCGATGACGTTGCCAGCAACAGCCAGTCCGGCAAAGCGTACGTCGTCTTCGGCGAAATCATTCAGGCGCACTGCACCGCTGACGACGCGCCACGCGTGACCGCGCTCACCTGCGGCATACAGCAGCTGGCCCTTGTCGAAATGGCGAATGCGGGCATCGTAGTGGTCGGGGTCGGGCTTGGACATCACGCTCTCCTGGTTGGGGTATTTCTCCCTATCCAAGAAGCATGCCCATTACTACGACGACAAAAACCAATTAAATACAACGAGCTAGAGTAGGGCAGTCCGACTGCCAGTCACTGCCACGGACTGCCAAGGCTCAGGCCAGGCCGGCGTCCTTGAGGCGACGGTAAAGCGTACGCTCGCTTAAGCCCAGCGCCTGCGCCAACTCCCTGCGCGTACCGGCAAAACGCTGCACATAGGCGATGAACGCTTCCTTCTCATCCACCGCTGCCGCGGCACTGGCTGTCGCTGCGGTCGCCATAGCCGAAGCGGCAGACGGGACCATCTGACCAAGCCCCAAGGGCAGATGTTCGGGGCGGATGAGGCCGTCGTCGGTGAACAGTCGCGCCCGCTCGAGCACATTACGCAGCTCACGGATATTGCCGGGCCAGCTGTGCCGTTTGAGGCGCGCCAGGGTTTCCGGCGCGGCACGCAGTGTCTGCCCGTTGCTCCCGGCGCGCTGCAGCAGCGACTCGACCAGCAGGGGAATATCCTCGCTGCGCTCGCGCAAAGCCGGCAGATGGATGGGAAAGGCGCTGATACGGTAGTACAGATCCTGACGGAAGCTGCCGTCCTCGACCATTTTCTGCAACGGCTTGTGGGTGGCGGCGACGAGGCGGAAGTCGGCGGTCTGCGTTTCGACACTGCCGACACGACGATAGGTGCCCGACTCGATCAGGCGCAGCAGCTTGACCTGCATCGCCAGCGGCACGTCGCCGATCTCGTCGAGAAAGATGGTGCCGCCCTTGGCAGTTTCGACCAGGCCGGCCTTGCGCGCAACGGCGCCGGTGAACGCACCTTTCTCGTAGCCGAACAACTCGCTCTCGAACAAGGTCTCGGTCAGGCCTGAGCAATCAACCACCACGAAAGGACCGCGCGCACGCGGACTGGCTTCGTGCACTGCGCGCGCGAACAGCTCCTTGCCGGTGCCGGACTCGCCGAGCAGGAGCACCGGTAGATTGGAGGCGGCAACGCGCTGCAGCTCGCCGAGCGCACGGTTGAAGGCGGGCGCCTTGCCGACCAGCCCTTCCTGACTCGGCTTGGCCGAGGCGTGTCGCACCGTCTGCAGGCGCTCGACGAAGGCGACGATATTGTGGTCGGCATCAATGATGGGGCGCAGCTCGACGTCGACATGTTCGGGTCCGCGCGGCGTATGGTGGATGTGCAGCACGCGATCCGGGCCTTTCGAAGCGAGCGCATTCTGCATTGGACAATGCTCGCCGGCCTGATCGCACGGCACGTTGTAGTGATGCGAGATGGCGTAGCACTTGTGCCCGACGTACGGCTTGCCGGCAGTGCCGAACTGGCGCTGATACGCAGTGTTGGCGGCCAGAATTTCGTAGTCGATATTCATCACGATCATCGGCGTCGGGTCGTGATCGAGATAGGAAATTAACGCCTGTACCTGCTCGGCGCGGAGAATTTCCGGTGGCTTGCTCATCGGCGTTTCCTCTGCTGACGGCAGCTGCCATGCACTGCCAATTGGCAGTATGCCACTGCCAAGGACTTTTGTCAGCGCACGCACCATCCGTGTGGCCAGCCAGTAAACAGCAAAAAAACAAAGGGTTGAAGTCCAAGCCGGCGTTGGCACGAGTCTTGATAGTAGTAGATGCAAAATGCCTAGCCAGGAGGAGTCAAATATGAGCCGTCTGCATATCGAAGGTTTCTTCGATGAAGCCACCAGCACCGTGAGCTACATCGTCATGGACAGCGCCAGCAAGCAGTGCGCGCTGATCGACAGCGTGCTCGACTACGACCCCAAGTCGGGCCGCACCTCGACCCGCCATGCCGACCAACTGATCGAGCGTGTGCATGCGCTCGGCGCCAGCGTCGAGTGGATCCTCGAAACCCATGCCCACGCAGATCATCTGTCGGCCGCGCCTTACCTCAAGGACAAACTCGGCGGCAGCATCGCCATCGGCGAACATATCCGCCGCGTGCAGGACGTGTTCGGCAAGCTGTTCAATGCCGGCGCCAGCTTCGCCCATGACGGCAGCCAGTTCGATCACCTATTCAAGGACGGCGACACTTTCCGTATCGGCGAACTGGAAGCCCGCGCCATGCACACCCCCGGCCACACGCCGGCTTGCCTGACCTATGTGGTGAAAGACGGCGACGATGTCATCGCCTTCGTCGGCGACACGCTGTTCATGCCCGACTACGGCACCGCGCGCTGCGACTTTCCCGGCGGCGATGCGCGCATCCTGTTCCGCTCCATCAACAAGGTGCTGAGCCTGCCGCCGCAGACCCGCCTCTACATGTGCCACGACTATCGCCCCAACGACCGCGAGGTGCGCTTCGTCACCACCGTAGCCGAACAGCGCAAGGACAACTTACACGTCCGCGATGGCATCAGCGAGGACGAATTCGTGACCATGCGCAGCGCGCGCGACGCGACCCTGGACATGCCGGTGCTGATCCTGCCCTCGGTGCAGGTGAACATGCGCGCCGGCCAGCTGCCGCCGGCCGAGGACAACGGCATTCGCTATCTGAAGATTCCGCTCAACGCGGTCTGACCAAGGAGACCATCATGAAAACCAATGTCGGCGGCATCGACCGCATTCTGCGCATCGTCATCGGCGCAATTCTCGTCGGCCTGACCCTGGTCGGGATCATCGGCGCCTGGGGCTGGATCGGCTTCGTGCCGCTGGCAACCGGCCTGCTCCGGACCTGTCCGCTGTATCGCGTGCTCGGCCTGAGTACCTGCCCGCTACAACGCAAATAAGAATTGACGAACGGTCATTCCCAGGCCGTCGCCCCCAGGAGGAGGCCCCCATGAAGATCAAGACCCTGACCGCCCAGCTATCGGTGGCGCCGCAGATCAGCGCCGCCGACGTGGCCGAAATCGCTGCCGCCGGCTTCAAGTCGATTATCTGCAATCGCCCCGACGGCGAAGGCTCGGACCAGCCCGGTTTCCATGAAATCGAAACGGCCGCGCGCAGCGCCGGATTGGAGATTCGCCACCAGCCGGTGCTGCCCGGCCTGGTTTCCAATACCCAGGCGACAGAATTCGACCAGCTGCTGGAGCAACTGCCCAAGCCGGTGCTCGCGTACTGTCGTAGCGGCATGCGCAGCGCCACGCTATGGGGGCTGTCGCGCGCCGGGCGCATGTCGGCGGCGGAAATACTCGCCCGCGCCAACGAGTGCGGCTACGATCTGAGCGGCGTGGTGCGGCGCATCGCCAATGCCGGCACCACGCCATTGGAAATTGCCGACAGCAGCCACCAGATCGTCATCATCGGCGCCGGTGCGGCGGGTATCGCCGTCGCTTCCAGTCTGCTCGCGCGCAATGCCGATCTCGACATTGCCATCGTCGATCCGGCCGATGTGCATTACTACCAACCCGGCTGGACGCTGGTCGGCTGTGGCGTGTTCGAACCGGCCGATACGGCGCGCGTCATGGGCGCCGTGATTCCGCGCCAGGTGCGCTGGATCAAGTCGGCGGTGGCCGCCTTCGAACCGGAGCGCAATGTCGTCCTGCTCGAAGGCTGTCGCGTGCTGAAGTATCAGCAGCTGATCGTGTGTCCCGGCCTCAAACTCAACTGGGACGGTATCGAGGGACTTTCCGATACGCTCGGCCGCAACGGCGTGACCTCGAATTATCGCTACGACCTGAGCGGCGTGGTGCGGCGCATCGCCAATGCCGGCACCACGCCCCTGGAAATTGCCGA
>DATMTO010000084.1:0-1815 GCA_035564055.1 Rhodocyclaceae bacterium
CGAAGCGTAGAGCGCCAGATAGCTGACCGGGAACAGCACCAGCCAGCCGAGACCGAAGGGAATCGATGCGACGATGGCGAACACCACCATGACCACCATGAAGACGAGGCCGGAAGCGATATTCCTGAAGCAGCCCTTGAAGCTCATCTGCATCGCCTCGGTCGCCGACAGCTCCTCATGCTCCTGGATCAGATAGGGCGCGTAGATCACGGTGGGAACGATGAGGGCGACGACCAGGCCGATCAGTGCCATGACCAGCATGAACGAGCCGGCCGAAGCGGCATTCATGTGGCCGCCCATCATGCCCTTGAGCAGACCGGTGGCGCCGAAGGCCATGGCAATTGCGAACACCGAGCCAAAGATCAGGCCGAAATAGATCAGGCCGCACAGCAGCTGGGTGCCCGGCCGCTTGCGGCAACCGTCGAAAATCTGGCCGACCTCGAAACGCCCTTCGCGCAGGGTGCTGTAGGCGCAAGATCCGAAGCCCGCGACGAACAGCGGCATGGCGATGGACGCCAGGAAATTCACCACGGGAATGATGGCCATCACGATGTAGATCATCATGCTGATCAGCAGCACGACCCAGAACATCAGCGGGGCGGTCTTGAACATCTGCCAGCCCTGCACCATCCAGCTCCAACCGCTACCGGCCGGACAGGTGCGACCGCCCGGAATCAGTGTTTCCTCACCACCATAGTTTTCGTCCTCGCGGTCGGCGACCGTGACGGATGGCGGTGCATACGGATTATGTGCGGTCATTGCGGAGCCCCCTGTGGTTTTAAGTATTGACGTCTTTAAGAATTGAAACCGATATTCAAACCGCTTTCCACTGTAATAGATTTTGAGGGGACTTGGGGTTGCTGATTACGTATCCGGTGCGAGGGGCGGGACCGATCCGTTGCAATATCGCACCCGGCGGCCCGGACTCGATCAAAAGGATTTGTGTACCATCAGCCAGTACACGACGATCAGGGCGCCGAAGGCGGGGAAGCCGAGCACGGTCCAGATGCGTTCGTAGCGCCAGTAGCGCGGCGGCAATTCACTGTTTTTCGCCGCCGCAACCTGGGCCATGTCGCGCATGCGCAATTGCAGCCACACCACCGGCAGCCAGCAGGCACCGGCCAAGGCATACAAGCCCAGCGACCACAGCAGCCACGGCGAATCAAATGGAAAACCGGCGGTATGCGCCATCCATAGTCCCGACAGCGGCTGCACGGTGACGGCTGGCGTGGTGAACCACCCGTCCGCACGGGCCACCCAGCGCGTGACGACGGCGATGGCCTGCACGTTGCCGCTGCGGTTGGCAAAGAACATGTAGAAGGCGGTGCCGAAGCCGGTGCCGAACATGAAGGTGGCCGAGAGGATGTGCAGCCATTTGACGGCCAGATAGTCCATCACTTGCTTACCGCTTGTGGTTCCTGACGCCACATCACGAACATCATCACCAGCAGGGGTATGTTCTTGCCGAGCACACCGAAGGGATGCAGCCAGAACTGCGGCAGGCAGAGGCTCATGACGAGCGTGTAGGCGCCGACCACGGCGATCTGCAGCGGCCATATCCATTGCGTTCGGGTCAGCAACAGGGCGAGGCCGATGCCCGCATCAAGCAGGCTGGCTGCGAGCAGCGTCGATTCGCGCCAGACTTCGGGTACGCCGCAGGCCGCGAGCCATGCGTGGCTTTCGGCATGCGGCCAGCCGAACCAGGATGTCCACGCGGTGAGCAGCCATAACAGGGCGAAGGCCCCGCGGATGGCCGGCATTGCCCAGGCTGCCACGGCGGCACTGCGCTGGTCGGGGCTGGCGAAGCTGGCCGGA
>DATMTO010000085.1:0-7927 GCA_035564055.1 Rhodocyclaceae bacterium
CGGCCCGAGCCGGTCGTGTCGGTCCCTAGCGAGAACGAACAGTAACCGAGTGCAACGGAAACGGCCGAGCCCGAGCTGGAGCCGCCCGACACATAGTCGGCGTCAAAGCTGTTTTTGCACACACCGTAGGGCGAGCGCGTGCCGTTGAGGCCGGTGGCGAACTGATCGAGATTGGTCTTGCCAATCGGAATCGCGCCGGCTTCGATCAGCTTCTGCACGACGAAGGCGTTTTCCGTCGGCGTATAGGCGTATTCGGGGCAGGCCGCGGTGGTGGGCACGCCGGCGAGATCGATATTGTCCTTGATGGCGAAGGGAACGCCGTAGAGCGGCAGCGCCGTGATGTCCTTGCCTTCAAGCGCCTTGGCGTAGGCGCGCACGGTGTCGGCCGGCAGCTTGTGGATCCAGACCGTGTGGGTGTCTTCCGCGGTGCGACGGATGACTTCTTCGACCAGCTTGGTCGGCGTCAGCGTGCCGTCGAGATAGGCTTTGCGCAGGGATTGAATGTCGAAGGGAATCATGTGTGCTCCAGAAGCGACAGCTGCTTGAGTGATGGGGTGCTTCCGTGACCCCCTCTCCCTTGATGGGAGAGGGATGGGGTGATGGAGGGCGTTCTCACAAGATCTCCTCAATTACGAGGAGATCTTGACCGGCGGCAACGGCGCCGCCCTCTTTGCAGAACAGATGCGTCAGTTTGCCCGAGCAGGGCGCATGCACGGCGAATTCCATTTTCATGGACTCGACGATGACCAGCGTGTCGCCTTCCTTCACCGTGTCGCCGACCCTGGCTTCGATCTTCCACAGGCTGCCGGCGACAGGCGAGGCGACCGGGCGGGCATTTTCCGGCAGGTCGAGTTCGCTGTCAGTGCCGGCTTCGGCGACCAGCGTGTCCGATGCCACCACATCCTGACCGGCGGCCTTCCAGCGCTCGCGCTCTTCATTGAACGAGGTTTGTTGCTGATGCTTGAAAGCTGAGATGCTGTCGTTATTGTCGGCAAGGAACTGGCGGTAATCCTTGAGGCGCAGCTTGCCCGGCTCGATCTTCAACTGGAACCTGCCATGCACGAAATCCTCGCGCAGCTTGAGCAGCTCGTCCTGACCGACCGGGTAGAAACGCACCTGGTCGAAGAAGCGCAGCAGCCAGGGCTGGGTGAAGTCGGCGGTCTTCTTGTAGCGGTTCCACATCTGCACGGTGCGGCCGACGAACTGGTAGCCGCCGGGGCCTTCCATGCCGTACACGCACATGTAGGCGCCGCCAATACCGACCGCATTCTCCGGCGTCCAGGTACGGGCCGGGTTGTACTTGGTGGTGACAAGGCGATGGCGCGGGTCCAGCGGCGTGGCCACCGGTGCGCCGAGATAGACGTCGCCCAGCCCCATGACCAGGTAGCTGGCTTCGAACACGACCTTGTACACATCCTCAATCGACTTCAGTCCATTGATGCGGCGGATGAACTCGATATTGCTCGGGCACCACGGTGCATCGGGGCGTACCGACTGCATGTACTTCTCGATGGCGAGCTTGGTGGCAGGGTCGTCCCAGGATAGCGGCAGCCACACGGTGCGCGAATCGACTTCCATGTCGTCCACCGCCGGCAGCGTATCTTCCAGCTTGAGGATGCGCTTGATCAATTCGTCCTGATCGACGACGCGCGGATCAAAGTGGATTTGCAGCGAGCGGATGCCCGGGGTCAGATCAAGGATGCCGTGGAGCTTTTTCTTGCTTACCTGCGCCTTGATGATGTTCATCAGGGCCTGGATGCGCAGGCGCAGTTCCAGGTCCAGCACCAGCGGGCCGACCTCAATCAGCAGGCTGGCATCGCCGGACTGGCGGATCACCACCTGCGGTTTGTCGCCATCGACGGGAACGGTGCGCAGCACCGGTCCGTGCAGCGGCACGGATGCCTTGGGCAGTATGGCCGTGGCCGGGAAGTCGAGATGGTTGATGGCCGAATCCTGGGCCAGCTGCATGGCATTGGCCTGCTCGCGCGTCAGGCGGATGAAACGCACCTTGTCGCCGGGCTTCAACTGGCCCATCTTCCACAGCTCGGCCTGGACGATGGTGGCCGGACAGACGAAGCCCCCGAGGCTGGGGCCGTCGGGGCCAAGGATCACCGGCATGTCGCCGGTGAAGTCCACCGCGCCGATGGCGTAGGCATTGTCGTGAATATTGGAGGGATGCAATCCGGCTTCGCCGCCGTCGCTGCGCGCCCAATCCGGCTTGGGGCCAATCAGGCGTACGCCGGTGCGCGAGGAGTTGTAGTGGATTTCCCAGTCGGTGGCGAAGAAGGTCTCGAGGTCGCCGTCGGTAAAGAAGTCGGGTGCGCCATGCGGGCCGTACAGCACGCCGATCTTCCATTCACGCGTCAGTTCCGGCTGCAGCTTTGCCGCCAGCGGCTTGCGGTGCTGGGCGTTGGAAAAATTATCCGCATGCGCGGGGATCACGTTGAGCACGTCGCCGGCACGCAGGGTGCGACCGCCGTGGCCGCCGAACTGGCCGAGCGTGAAGGTGGATTTCGAGCCGAGATAATCCGGCACCCTGAAGCCGCCCTGTACTGCGAGATAGGTGCGCAGGCCCGCGCCGTCGATTGTCTGGAGCTTTAGTACACTTCCGGCCTTGATCGCATGCGCCTGATGGTAGGCCAGCGGCTGGCCGTCGAGCGTGGCTTTCATCTGTGCGCCGGTGACGGCGATGATGCTGTCGCAGTTGAATTTCAGGGTCGGGCCGGTGGCAGTGAGTTCGAGCGCGGCGGCGCCCGGTGCGTTGCCGACCAGTCGGTTGGCCAGGCGCATCGACAGATTGTCCATCGGCCCCGAAGGCGGCACGCCGATGTCCCAGTAGCCGGTGCGACCGGGCCAGTCCTGAATGCTCGACTGCACGCCCGGTTCGAGCACGTCGATGGTGGCCGGGTGATAGGCAAAACTATTGAGCATGCGCGTCGTCTGCTTGCCCTCGACAAAGGCCGGGTAAGCCAGCACCTGAGCCAGATAGGCGCGGTTGGTTTCGATGCCGGCGACCTCACTGGCTTCGAGTGCAGCAATGAGTTGCTTGCGTGCGGCCTCGCGCGTCGGCGCATACGAGATCAGCTTGGCCAGCATGGGGTCGTAGTTGGGCGGGACCGAAGTACCGGCAACCACCCAGCTATCCACGCGGATATCGCTGGGGAAGTTTGCAGAGGTCAGCAGCCCGGCTGAAGGCTGGAAGTTCTTGTTCGGGTCTTCGGCATAGAGGCGCACCTGGATCGACGCACCTTTGGGCTGAATCTTGAATGAGGAGAGCGGCGCCAGATCACCGGCGGCGAGCTTGACCATCCATTCCACCAGATCAACGCCGGTGCATTGCTCGGTGACGCCGTGCTCGACCTGCAGGCGGGTATTCACCTCGAGGAAGTAGAACTCGCCGCTGGCGGCGTCATAGACGAATTCGACGGTACCGGCTGAGCGGTAGTTCACCGCCTTGCCGAGCTTGACCGCGACGTCGAGCAGCTTCTTGCGTTGTGCCGCCGTCAGGCCGGGTGCCGGGGTTTCTTCCACGACCTTCTGGTTACGCCGTTGTACCGAACAGTCGCGCTCACCGAGCGCGATGACCCCGCCCTTGCCGTCGCCGAAAAGCTGCACTTCGATGTGGCGCGCCTGCTCGACATACTTTTCGAGGAAGAGGCCGGCCTCCTTGAAGTTGGCGCGCGCGAGGCGATCGACGGAGGCGAATGCTTCAGCCAGTTCGTCCTCGCTCCAGATCAGGCGCATGCCGATGCCACCGCCGCCTGCGGTGCTCTTCAGCATGACCGGGTAGCCGATGCGTCTGGCTTCGGCGGCGGCGTGGCCGACATCCGAGAGCAGGCCGGAGCCGGGCAGTAGTGGTACATCATTCTGTTCGGCCAGTTCGCGCGCCGTATGTTTCAAACCAAATGCGCGCATCTGCGCAGCATTGGGGCCGATGAAGGCAATCCCCGCCTTCTCGCAGGCATCGGCGAAATCGGGGTTTTCGGAGAGGAAGCCGTAACCGGGGTGAATGGCTTCCACGCCCAGGCGTTTGGCCTCTTCAAGAATCTTGTCGGCGCGCAGATAGCTCTCGGCAGCCGGCGCCGGCCCGAGCAGGATGGCTTCGTCGGCTTCGAGCACGTGGCGCGCATGGGCATCGGCTTCCGAATACACGGCCACCGAGGCGACGCCGAGTTTCTTCAGCGTGCGCTGGATACGACAGGCAATAGCGCCACGGTTTGCGATCAAGACCTTTTTGAACATGTCTTTCTTCCGGCAGGTCGTCCTGCGTTCTGTTTCCCATCCGGGTCGTCCCGGAGAGAGTCAAGCGATGCCTGAACGAAGTTACAGGCGAGGTCGCCGTGCGTAGCGCGGCGGCGGGTTTGCGTTATTGGGGCCGATTCAGTTACTGGTCCCAGACCAGTAACTGAATCGGGGTGGGGTTGTAGCCATTACAGGGGTTGTTCAGCTGCGGGCAGTTCGAGATCAGGCACACCACATCCATCTCGGCGCGCATTTCCACATACTTGCCGGCGCCCGAGATGCCGTCCTCGAAGGTCAGGCCGCCTTCCGGCGTGACCGGTACGTTCATGAAGAAATTGATATTCGGCGCCAGGTCGCGCTTGCCCAGGCCCAGCCGGGCCGCGCCATGATCATGGCAGTCGCAATGGGCGAGGCCGCCGAGGAAGTTGTCGCGGCAGCTGTGCATGTGACGCTTGTCGATGGCGTAGCGCACCGTGTTGCTCTCGGCGGCGCAGGCGCCGCCGAGCGTGTCGTGGCGCCCGCAGGTGTCGGCCACAATGGTCAACATCAGATTGCCCTCGTTGGAAAACAGCTTGGAGCCGACGGTCAGGTACAGCGCCCCCTGGCGCACGATGGTGTCGGTGGCACTGTAGCGTTCCTCGGGATTGGTGGCGGAATAGAACAAGGTATCCACGGCCTGATTGCCTTCGAGGTCGAGGATGCGGAAGAACTGACCTTTGCGGATGGTCTTGATCCAGGGCTCGCCGGCAAGGCAGGTTTCGCGGATGACGGCGTTCTTGGGGTCGAGGGGGCTTTCGAGCAGCATTCTATTCAGCCTACATAACGTTCGGTGTTGATGAAGCCGCGCTGGTTCTCGGGGCGGAAGTTGCGGCAGTAGTCGTCCGCGCTCACCGGTTCGGCCGCATAGGCAGTCAGCCTGACCGGGTGCGCGGCATAGGTGGTGCTGGCGTTGAGTGGGTGCGGCGCCGTGCTGAGACAAAGCAGGGTGTTCATCTCGAAGCGCAGATCCACGTGGCTGCCGGCCTGGCTATGATCGGCGACATGCGCGAGGCGGCCTTCGCCGTCGGCGACGACCTTGCTGAACAGGTTGATGGTGGGGCCGAGGTCGCGCGGACCGAGACCGTACTTGCCCAGTTCGATCAGCAGCGAGTCGCGGCCGTTCCTGAGCATGGCGTTCTGCGCCTGCTGATAGTGACTGTCGCCGTAGCGTGCCTTGACCATCGCTGCGTCCGATACACCGCAGAAGCTGTCGTGCCAACCCAGGGTGTCCTCGACGATGGAGGCGAAGATGCGCCCCATGTCGGAATACAGACAATGGCCGCGCGAGAGCAAGGCGGTGTGCTGTGCCTTGAGCGTGTCCGGCATGTTGTAGCGCTCGAGCTTGTCCTCGGGATTGAAGAGCATCAGCGAGCAGTTGGCGCCACCCTCAATGTCGGTGAAGCGCAGCACCGTGCCGCGGCGAATCATGCCGGACCAGTGGGTGCCGGCAGGCACCACATGTTCCCAGCGCAGCTTTTCGGATGGAATATTGGTTGTCATCTCAGTCTTCCGTTGCGGCATGCAGCGGCGGGATGATGGCGGCCATCAGTTGCAGATGGCCGGTGATCATGCCGCGTTGCGAGATCATCTTGTCGGCGATGTCCTGCAGCGTATTCGCCGGCCCTTGCAGCAGGACTACCTCCATGATCTGGTTGTGGGTCAGATGTACGTGCAGCGAGCTGATCACCTCGTCGATGTGGGCGTACTGCAAATCGGCCAGGCTTTTCTGCAGGCCGCGCGTGGTGCGGTCGTAGAGCAGGGTGAGGGTGCCGACCATGACGTCGTTACCGAGCTTGCGCTTGTGTTCTGCCAGCTGGTAATTGACCATGTCGCCGATGGCTTGCGAGCGGCTGCCGTAGCCGCGGCCCTCGACCATGTGGTCGAGTTCCTCGAGCAGCTGCGGCGGCAGTGAGATGCTGATGCGGCTCACCGGCAGGCAGGCCTTTTCATCGACCTGTTGCTTGCCCCGGTTGGTGGTCTTGTAGTTCATGGTCGGCGGTCAGGTTCAGAACATGTAGCTGTAGCGATCGACTTCCCACTTGCTTACGGACAGGTGGTAGGTCTCCCATTCTTCAGTCTTGTACTTGATGAACTCGTCACGCAAGCCCTTGCCCAGCACCTGTTCAACCAGCGGATCGGCGGCGAAGGCGGCGACGGCTTCCTGCAGGGTTTGCGGCAGGAAGTCGATGCCGCGCGCCTTGCGTTCCTCGTCGCTGATGGCGTAGAGGTTGTCCTCGTTGGGCTTGCCCGGGTCCAGATTCTCGCGGATGCCTTCGAGGCCGGCGGCGAGCACCAGCGCGGCAGCGAGGTAGGGATTGACTGCGCCGTCGGCATTGCGCGACTCGCAGCGACCGCCGCCGGCCGGAATGCGGACCGAGTTGGTGCGATTGTTCGAACCCCAGGAGTTGAACACCGGCGCCCACGAGAAGTAGCTCATGGCGCCGCGACGCACCAGACGCTTATAGCTGTTCACGGTCGGCGCGAACACGGCGCAGAGGGCGCGGCCGTGCTTGAGGATGCCGGCGATGAACTTGTAGCCCAGCGGCGTGAGACCGATACCGTTCGGATCGTCCTTGGGGTCGCAGGCGAACAGGTTGTTGCCGTTGTTCAGGTCGTACAGCGACATGTTGAAGTGAGCGCCATTGCCGGTCTTGTCGGCGAAGGGCTTGGGCATCATGGTCGCCAGCAGACCTTGCTCACGGGCGTAATGCTTGGCCATGAAGCGGAAGAAGGTCAGACGGTCGCAGGTGGTGATCGCGTCCGAGTAGTTGAAGTCGAACTCGAACTGGCCGTTGGCGTCCTCGTGGTCGAAGGAGTAAAGATCCCAGCCGAGGCTGTCGATGGCGGTGGCCATCTTGTCCAGCCACTCGAAGCTGTTGGTGAAACCACGCACGTCGTAGCAGGACTTGCCCAGCTTGTCCTCGGCGTCCGGTACCGACAACTTGCCTTCTTCATCCTGTTTGAGCAGGAACACTTCGCACTCGATGCCCAGATTCATGCCGTAGCCCAGCTTGGCGGCTTCTTCCAGTTGCAGTTGCAGCGCGACGCGGGTGTTGAGCGGATAGGGCTTGCCCTGAAAGTGGTTATCGGAAGGAATCCAGGCGATCTTGGGTTCCCACGGCAACTGGATCATGCGGCTGAAATCCGGAATGGAGGTCAGTTCGTCCTCGTTGGGCATCTGACCGAGGCCGTCCAGCGCATAGCCGGTGTAGCGCTCCGAGCCTTTGGCCATGTGCTTGATGTGCGAGATCGGCACGACCTTGGCCTTGGGCACGCCGTGGATGTCCACATAGGCGCCGATGCAGTACTTAACGCCCTTGCTCTCCAGCTCCTTCTGCAGCTGGGCGACGTCGGGCGACGAGATTTGGGTGATGTCGAAAGGTTGCTTGATGTTCATGATGTCCTCTATAGCGATGAATGTGTTCTGAAAGTTCTGTTGCAGTTTCCGGGTGGGGTCAGAGACTGTCGGCTTCAGAGGAGTCGTCGGTATAGGGGCTGTAATAGGAACGCGGCAGGGGCGGCAGTTCGCGGCGGCCGGTGGTGACGAGTGCGCTCAGGTCCTCGACCAGCCAGTCGAACAGTTGCATGCCCTTGTCTCGCGTGGCAGCGCTGGGTTTGCCGGTGACGCCGTTAAGGCTGGTGCGAT
>DATMTO010000086.1:0-4119 GCA_035564055.1 Rhodocyclaceae bacterium
TCCGGACGGCGGCCGATCAGGTCGGCCGGCAACTCCGTTGGCAGTTGCAACCAGTCGCCGTCGGCCAGCTTCAGCGTCGGCCGCGTAATCGTCTCGCCGGCGCCCGGACCTTGTCCGGTCAGCACCGCCAGCTGACGAGCGATCAGCGTGATGTTCTCCTCGTGCTGTTCGAGACGCGCCTCCAGACCCGGCAGCGTGGCTTCAAGCTGGCTGGTCTCGACTTCGGTGGCAAGCCCGGCGGCCAAGCGCTTCTGCGTGATTTCAAGCGCCTTGCGCCGATGTTGCAGCGTGTCGGCGACGATGTCCTTGAGCGCATAGTTGAGGGCCAGCTGCACATAGCTGCGCACAATATTGTTTTCCAGCGCCAGCCGCGCCATTTGCGATTCGGCTTCGGCCACCCGCGTTTCATCGAGCGCCGCCGACAGCGCCTGCCGATTGCGGCCCCACAGGTCGAGGTCATAGCTGGCTTCGACCACGGCACGGTTGTACCAGTCGTAGTTGCCGGCCTGCGGCGGCGGAATGAAATCGTTCTGGGAAAACAGCTGCCGCGTCATCGAGGTCGAAAAATCGACTGCGGGCAAGGTTGCCCCTTCGGCCATGGTGGACACGGCCTGTGCCTGGCGTACCCGCGCCTCGGCGATATGCAGGCTGGGGCTGTCCCTGAAGGCTTTGGCAATCAAGGCATCGAGCTGCGAATCGCCGTAGTTCTCCCACCAGTGCGCCTGCGGCCATTGCGCCTGCATGGTCGTCGCCGCGGGAATGCCGGCAGCGACGCGATCTGCCTCAAGCAGGCGCGCCTGCGGCTTGATGCCGCCCATGTCGGCGCAGCCTGCCAGCAGTGTCGCCAGCATCATTGCCAGCCACAGTGTCCGTCCGCCTTGACCGAATTTTCCGCACTCGCCCATCAGGAACCCCAAAATCACAATGTCTGGCTATTATTTTATTCAAATATATTTCATTAGTAAATTATTTGTTTGTAACAGAAGAATCGGAACGAGCAGACACGCAAAGGCGCGCCTTACTCGCAGCATAGACTGCGGGAGCGTTTGAGGATGTAAACGGGTGCCCGGTTAGGGCTTGGCGGACGGCGGAACGGCGCTATCCAGTCCGCCGATCCAGTCCTGGAAGGACAGCATGGCGTCGGCCAGATCGACCATGCGCTTGTTCTGTTCCATGGCGGTCTGGCGCAACAGCTTGTAGGCAGCCTCTTCGCTAAGGCCGCGCCGCGCCATCAGGAGGCCCTTGGCGCGTTCGATTGACTTGCGCTCGTTGAGCGCGCGGCGCGCCTGCTCCAGCTCATTCTCGACGGTAGCGAGGCGTTCGGATTGCGCCAGCAGCGCTTCGACCACCGAATCGCCCAGCCCCGCGCCCATGCCCTGCCCCGGCAGGATCTTGAGGGCGACATCAATCTTCATGTCCGGATCGAAAAAGCGATCAACCAAAAAGGTGCTGGCCGGCGGACGATCAACCAAATTCTGCAACAGTCCGGCCGTGTCCTGCAGTTCGGCCTTGGCGGTCAGAATGCGCGCCGCGCAATCCTTCAGCAGCTCCTCGACGAGAAATTGCTGCACGTCCCACATGCGTTCCAGGCGCGCGGTGCAGCAATCGAACCATTCGCGGCTCAGATTGGCATCCAGCTCCTTGCCGGATGGCGTTTCGGCCAGTTCGAGGCGCAGCTCATCGAAGCGCTGGCTGGTGTCGATGGCGCGGGTATTGGCAATATGCTCGCGCGCAGCCGCACTGGCGAACTCATCGAAGACATGAAAGCAGCGCTCCTGCGCGTCGATCAGATGAAGCAGCCGCAGCTGGTGACTGGCATCACTGACCCCGGACGCAAACGAGAGCGCGCCTACCGCGCGTTCCTGCCCTGCATGCTCCTTGCCCTGGATGAAATTGAACAGGGCGACCAGGGAACGCGAAATGGCCGGATCGAGTACCGCGTGGGCCACTTCGAACAGAAGCGATACAAGCCCGGCGATCAGACGGCTGAACGCTGCCACCGCCTGCGCCGGCGATAAGCTGCGGCTGCCGATCTGCTGGCGCAGCGCCGGCAGCGAGTCGACACCGAGCAGCGCCCAGGCCATCAGGTAGAACTGCCGCGCGTCTTCGAAGGAGCCGTCAGCCAGTTGCTCGTCGATGGCGGCGCGCAAATGCCTTTCCACGCCCGCCGAAGCCTCGATCAGGTCGGTACGGGTCGCGCCGAAACGACGCCCGGCCGAGGCCAGATAGATGCTCGATGCACCACGTTCGGTCTGCAATGCATGAATCAGGTGCCCGATCACGCCGACCAGCCGTGCCTTGGTCGCCAGGCGCCCGAGCTCGGCAATCTCGTGCTGTTTGGCCGCCAGCAGGATGTTGGAGATGGTCGTGTCCATGAGAAATGGGACGTTGCATGCTGTGAATAGGCCATATCGAGCAACATCCATGCCGCCCCGCTGCAGTGCGTTGATTTCCGCAGTTGGCGCCGGAGGGAATTTTCGTGGCAAGCTGCCCGCTTCGACAACGCGCCCATGCCGAACCGATGAAACGACTCCTCGTCTTGCTGCTGACCTTGCTTGCAACCCAGGCCCACGCACTCGACTGGCAGGAAAGCGATGCCGTCGCCAAGCTCTTCAAGGAGCGCAAGCTGCACGGTACCTTCGTGCTCTACGACGTCTCCGGCAACAGGCTGATCGGCCACAATCGCACGCGCGGTCAGGTTCGCTACATCCCGGCCTCGACCTTCAAGATTCCGAACAGTCTGATCGGCCTCACCGCCGGCTCGGTGGCCAACGTCGACGTCGTCCTGCCGTACGGCGGAAAACCGCAGCCGATGAAGGAATGGGAACAGGACATGAGCCTACGCAATGCAATCAAGATCTCCAACGTCCCCATCTACCAGGAACTGGCGCGGCGCACCGGGCTTGCCCGCATGCGTGACGGCGTCGCTTCGCTCCAGTACGGCAACGAGCAGATCGGCAATATCGTCGACCGCTTCTGGCTGGACGGCCCGCTCAAGATCAGCGCCTTCGAACAGGTCGACTTCCTCGCCCGCTTCGGACGCTTGCAATTGCCGCTCACCCGCGCCGTGCAGCTCAGCGTGCGTGAAATCATCTTCCAGGAGTCCGGCGATCGCTGGGCCCTGTATGGCAAGACCGGCTGGGCCACAACCTACAAGCCGGGCATCGGCTGGTGGGTCGGCTGGGTGCAGAAGGGCGACGAGATCTACGCCTTCGCGCTGAATATCGACATGCCGACGATGGCCGATGCTCCGAAGCGCATTGAACTGGGCAAGGCCTGCCTCAAGGCATTGGGCGTGTTGCCTGCGGACTACGTGATCGAAGCCGCGCGCTGAATAGGTAGCGAGACGCTAAGCCTGGGCAAGACGCAGGCGCACGGTGACGCGTGTGCCCTGCTGCGGCTCGCTGGCGATCGACAATTGCGCGCCGGCCAGCTGGGCCTGCTCGCGCAAACCGACCAGACCGTAGTGGCCGTGGTGCGGCACATCCGGCTCGAAGCCGATGCCGTCATCGACAATCGCCATCTGTAGTTGCGGCCCGCCATCATCGATCCGATGCAGGCTCAGCGTGACGCTGCGCGCCCGCGCATGGCGCTCGACATTACGCAGCGCTTCCTCAGCGATGCGGAAGAAGGTTTCTGCACGCTCCTCTGAAAAAGTGGCCAGCGAAGGATCGCAGTCGAAATGGCAATTCAGGCCGGTACGATCGGCAAACAGGTTCAGGTGGTCCTGCAAGGCCACACCGAGGCCGACGTCGCGTACCGGGTTGTAACGAATCTGGCCGATCGCCGCACGCGCTTCCTGCAAGCCCTGACGGGCAGCATCCTCGGCCTGGATGAGTTCCTCGGCCAAGGCCTCGGGTTGCGTCGCCGCCAGTTTTTTGAGCAGGCGGATCTCGGTCAGCATCGCCATCATCGAATGCGCCAGCGTATCGTGCAGATCGCGGGCAATCTTGAGACGCTCGCGCACCACCGCTGAATAACGCGCTTCCTCGGCAAGGCGCTGGATCTCCTGGGTGCGGTCGGCGACACGCTGATCGAGCTCAGCGTTGAGTTGGCGCAGATCGTCGCGCTCCTGCTGCAATGCCCGCAGCAGACGATCCAGCGCGGCGCCGAGACGCG
>DATMTO010000087.1:0-20355 GCA_035564055.1 Rhodocyclaceae bacterium
TACGCGCAGGGTCGACACGCGCCGCAACTGCAGCAGCGGCGGCACCGCGAAACCGAACAGCAACAGACCGAGCGAAAAGCCCTGCAACACCGGCAGCCACGACGGCGCCGGCAACTCGGTGGCGACCAGGGAGGCGAGCGCGCGATACAGCGTGTAATGCGACACATAACCCAATGCGCACCCCAGCGCCGCGCCTAGCACTGCGAGCATGGCGAACTGGAGCAGATACAGCCGCAACAGCATGCCCTGACGTGCGCCCAGGCAACGCATGACGGCGCAGGGATCGAGATGGCGCTGTACATAACGCCGCGCCGCGAGGGCAATGGCGACGGCCGCCAGCACCACCGTCAGCAAGGCCGACAAGCCGAGAAATTTCTGCGCCCGCTCCAGCGCCTGGCGCATTTCCGGGCGTCCATTCTGCGTATCCTCGATACGTTCGCCGCGGCCGAGGCGGCTTTCAATATCGCGCCGGAAAGCCTGCAGCGCAGGTGCCTTGCCCGCCAGCAGCAAGCGATAAGTTACGCGCGATCCATACTGGATCAGCTCGGTCGCCGGCAGATCGGCCAGGTTCATCATCAGGCGCGGCGCGAGGGTGAAGAAATTGACGCCGCGGTCCGGCTCCAGCATCAGGATCGCCGCGACGCGAAACTCGCGTTCGCCGAGATGCAGCTTGTCGCCGACGCCGACCGACAATGCCAGCGCCAGGCGCGCGTCGATCCACACGTAACCCGGCGCGGGAATGCCTTGCGCAATTTGCTCAGGCGCATTGACGGCAGTGGCGATGCGCAAACTGCCGCGCAGTGGATAGCCCGGGCTGACTGCCTTGATCTCTGCCAGCTGAGCCACGTCGCCGCGGCTGACCATGCTTGGGAAAGTCTGCGTCTCGGCAATGCTCAAAGCCTGCGCGGAAGCCGCATCCGCCGCAGCGGACGTCCAGGGGTGATCCGACACCAGCAACAGGTCGGCGCCGAGCAACTGGTTGGCCTCCTGCTCCAGGGCGCGCGCCACGCGATCGGTAAAGAAACCGACCGCGGTGAGCGCCCCGACGGCAATGACCAGCGCGGCGAGCAGCAGGCGCAGTTCGCCCGCGCGTGCATCCCGCCACAGCATGCGCCAGGCCAGGCTCAGCATGCCCCAGCCCGTATCTGCATTCGTTTACTGCCAGCCGTAGCGACGCGCATAGAAACCCTTCATGCCCTGAGCCAGGGCGATATAGGCGACAAGGATAACAAGCAGCCAGGGAAAATATGCGAGCGGGAGGGCAACGAAGTGGAAAGAAGAGGCCCAGGGTCCCATCGGCAGCAGTACCGCCAGTGCAGCGATCGCCAGACTCATGGCGAGCACCGGCCAGCTGGCGCGACTCTGCAGGAACGGAATCCGGCGCGTACGGATGACATGCACGATCAGGGTCTGCGTCATCAGGCCCTCAATGAACCAGCCTGACTGGAACAAGGCCTGATGCTCGACCGAATTGGCGCCGAAGCCGAACCACAGCACGGCGAAAGTCGCGACGTCGAAAATCGAACTGAGCGGCCCGAAGAAGATCATGAAACGGCTCAGATCGTTAGGGTTCCAGTGTTGCGGGTCGGACAGCAACTCTTCGTCGACACGGTCGAACGGGATCGCGATCTGCGAAATATCGTAGAGCAGGTTCTGCACCAGCAGCTGCATCGGCAACATGGGCAGGAAGGGGATGAACGCGCTTGCGATCAGCACCGAGAAGACGTTGCCGAAATTCGAACTGGCCGTCATCTTGATGTACTTGAGCATATTGGAAAAAGTGCGGCGCCCCTCGATGACGCCCTCCTCCAGCACCATCAGACTCTTTTCCAGCAGGATCAGATCGGCCGCCTCCTTGGCGATGTCGACCGCAGTGTCTACCGAAATGCCAATGTCAGCCGCACGCAGGGCCGGCGCGTCATTGATGCCGTCGCCCATGAAGCCAACCACATGCCCGTTGGCGCGCAGCATGCGCACGATGCGCTCCTTGTGCGCGGGCGTAAGCTTGGCGAACACCGTAGTGTCCTCAACCGCCGCCGACAGCGCGGCATCGTCCATGACCTCAATCGCCTGACCGAGCAGCACGCCATTGACAGCGAGGCCGACGTCGCGGCAGACCTTCTGCGTCACCAGCTCATTGTCGCCGGTCAATACCTTGACCGCCACGCCGTTGGCCTTGAGCGCGGCCAGAGCCGGTGCCGTGGTCTCCTTGGGCGGGTCGAGGAAGGCAACATAACCGAGCAGGGTCAGTTCAGCCTCGTCCGCAACCGAATACGTCTGTTGCGTCGGCGGCAATTCGCGAATCGCCACCGCCACCACGCGCAAGCCATCCCGATTGAGATCGCCGGTGATGGTGCGCATGCGCTCAAGCAGTGCCGGTGCCAAAGCCACGTCGCCGCGCTCAGTGCGTACCGCCGTGCAAACTGCCAGCACCTCTTCCAGCGCGCCCTTGCAGATCAGGCGATGCTGCTCGCTGTGCTCCTCCACCACGACGGACATGCGCCGCCGTAAAAAATCGAAGGGGATTTCATCGACCTTGCGATACTCGGCGGCAACGTCCAGATTGCGATGCAGTTCGCCATGTTCGAGCACTGCCACGTCGAGCAGATTCTTGAGTCCGGTCTGATAGTAGCTGTTGAGGAAAGCCATCTTCAGCACCTCCTCGTCGGTCTCGCCGAGTGCGCCGCTGTAGCGCTCGAGCACGATCCGGTCCTGGGTCAAGGTGCCGGTCTTGTCGGTGCACAGCACGCTCATGGCGCCGAAGTTCTGGATTGCGTCGAGATGCTTGACGATGACCTTCTTGCGGCTCAACTTGACCGCGCCCTTGGCCAGGGTCGAGGTCACGATCATGGGCAGCATTTCGGGCGTCAGGCCGACCGCGACGGACAGTGCGAACAAGGCCGCCTCCAGCCAGTTGCCCTTGGTGAAGCCGTTGATGAACAGTACCAGCGGCGCCATCACGAACATGAAGCGGATCAGCAGCCAGCTGACCTTGTTCACGCCAGCCTGGAACGCGGTCGGGCTGCGGTCGCTGGCGGTGACACGCTCGGCCAGAGCACCGAAATAGGTCATGCCGCCGGTGCCCGCCACCACCGCCATGGCTGAGCCGCTGACCACATTGGTGCCCATGAAGCAAAGATTCTCGAATTCGAGCGGGTTGGCCAGATCGCGTTTGCGCGCGTCCGCGAATTTCTCGACCGGAATTGACTCCCCGGTCAGCGCGGCCTGGCCGACGAACAAGTCCTTGGCACTGAGAATGCGTAAATCGGCGGGAATCATGTCGCCCGCAGAAAGCAGCACGATGTCGCCGGGAACAAGCAGGCGGATCGGTTCCTCAAAACGATGCGCCGCGTGTGACCCGAACCTGGCCTCGATATAGCGCGCGGCCGCCGGTGCGGCCTCACCTTCGCGATTGGGGCGCAATACGGTCGCCGTGTTGCTGACCATTTCCTTGAGCTTTTCCGCCGCATTGCTGGAGCGTCGCTCCTGCACAAAGCGCATCAGCGTCGAGATACACACCATGCTGCCGATGACCGTGGCAGCCTTGAGATCGTGGGTCAGCCACGAGACTACAGCCAGGGCCGACAGCAGAATGTTGAAAGGATTGCGGTAACAGAGCCACAGATGCTCGGGCATCGACAACGGCCGCTCCTGGGCGATCTCGTTGTAGCCGTGGGTCTGGCGACGATGCGCGGCCTGATCGGCACTCAAGCCCTCCCGGCGTGCATGCAGGCTGTGCAACGCATCGTCCGGCGACAGTTGCGCCAGATCGAGCAGGCGTTGCGCATGCTGGCGCGGCAGCTCGCGACTGACGCCGCTGCCACGCAGCATGTCGAGCACTGCCAGACGCCGGAAATGGCGATTGCTGAGGCCTTTGTTGACGAGCGTCAACAGACGCTGCTTGAAGAGTTCGATGTGCATATTCGGCTCCGTCGTGCGAAATCTTCGCACGAACTGCTTGAAAAGAATCAGGAGCGGAATACGCGGCGTCGCAAGAGACAAGACGCCGGGCAGGACTCCGCCACCTAGGTTTTGGCCAGGTGGCGGCTGGAGATGGAAGCCGTTACCTCGCCGTCATTGATCGCGTCGCGATCGACAACTCGCACTGCTGTCCATTGGATGCCTCCGGAAATTTAAAACGCGTGCAGCGTATGCCATCCGTCCGCGCGTGTCCATCACGGGGATGTTGCAGAATGTTGGCTTCGGCTACAGGCTGCGCAGATGCTCGATCGCCTGCTCGATGCGCTCCAGGGCAATCACCTCCATGCCCTTGATCGCCTGCTTGGGTGCATTCGCCTTGGGAATGATGGCATGCGTGAAGCCGAGCTTGGCGGCTTCCTTCAAACGCTCCTGTCCGCGCGGCGCCGGGCGAATTTCGCCGGCCAGACCCACCTCACCGAAAGCGATGAGCTTGGCCGGCAAGGGTTTGTTGCGCAACGAGGAAACGATGGCCAGCAGCACCGCCAGATCGGCTGCCGGCTCGGTGATCTTGACCCCGCCAACCGCATTGACGAAAACGTCCTGATCGAAGCAGACCACGCCGGCATGACGATGCAGTACAGCCAACAGCATGGCGAGGCGGTTCTGTTCCAGACCAACCGAAAGCCGGCGCGAACTCGGCGTATGCGCCGCATCGACCAATGCCTGGATCTCGACCAGCAACGGACGCGTGCCCTCCTGCGTGACCATGACGCAACTGCCGGCCACCTCCTGCTCGTGCTGCGAGAGAAACAGGGCCGAGGGATTGGACACGCCGCGCAGGCCCTTGTCGGTCATGGCGAACACGCCCAACTCATTGACCGCGCCGAAGCGGTTCTTGAAGGCACGCACCAGACGGAAGCTGGAGTTGGTATCGCCCTCGAAATAGAGAACGGTATCCACGATGTGCTCAAGTACGCGCGGCCCGGCCAATGCACCGTCCTTGGTGACGTGACCGACCAGAATGACCGTGGTCCCGCTCTGTTTGGCAAAGCGCGTCAATTGCGCCGAGCATTCGCGCACCTGCGCCACTGAACCCGGCGCTGAAGTCAGCTGATCCGACCACAGGGTCTGGATCGAGTCGATGACCGCCACCATGGACCCAAGTGCAGGCCGCTCGGCATCCAGTGTGGCGAGAATTTTTTCGAGATTGATCTCGGCGAAAAGCTGCAGACCGCCCATCGGCAATTGCAGGCGATGCGCGCGCAAGGCGACCTGTTCGCCCGATTCTTCGCCGCTGACGTAGACCACTTTCTGGCCGAGCTCAGCCAGCTGAGAGAGCGCCTGCAACAACAAGGTAGATTTGCCAATGCCGGGATCGCCCCCGATCAGTACCACGCCGCCGGCGACCAGACCGCCGCCGAGTACACGGTCGAACTCGGGAATTCCCGTCGGCTGGCGCGGCTCTTCGCGCGGCTTGATCTCGGCCAGGGATTGCAACTTGCCGCTACCGGCGAGAGAGGCATAGGAGGTGCCGAAACGATTGCCGGGCGTGGCCGGTTCCGCAACGGTTTCAACCAGGGTGTTCCACTGCGCACACCCCGGACATTGACCCTGCCACTTCGGCGAGGTGGCACCGCATTCGGTGCAGCTATAGATGGTTTTATTCTTTGCCACGTTTGCTCGATTCTTTGCTGCCGATCAGCCGCCAATTTCCTCGATCGGTACGCGTTTGGCAAGCGCGCAGAAAAGCTCGTATGAAATCGTACCGGCTGCAGCGGCGACCTCATCGGCAGACAGTACCATCTTGCCGTCGGTGCCCCACAGCAAGACTGGTGCTCCGGCTTCCGCACGCGGCACCGGTTCGAGATCGACGCAGATTTTGTCCATGGAAACCCGGCCCAGGGTCCGTGTCCGCACACCGTTGACGACGATTGGCGTACCCGTTGGCGCATGGCGCGGATAGCCATCCGCATAGCCGCAGGCGACGACACCAATGCGCATGGACTTGGCGGCCGTGAAAGTGCACCCATAGCCGACGGTATCGCCGGGCTTGAGATTACGAGTGGCGATCAGCTTGCTGTGCAGACTCATCACAGGCTTGAGGCCAAAGCTTTCGGCGGTGGCGCCGGGGAACGGCGACGAACCATACAGCATGATACCGGGACGCACCCAGTCGCCATGCGATTCCGGAAAACGCAGGATGGCGGCGGAGTTCGCCATCGAAACGGGTAGATCGAGCCCCTGGGTGGTCTTGCGGAAGCAGGTCAGCTGCGACGCGATGCCGCTCTCGCCGTCGGCATCGGCAAAGTGCGTCATCAGGGTGATACCGGCCACCGAGGCATTGCGCTTGAGCAGCCGCAATGCAGAGGCAAGTTCGGAGGGATCGAAGCCGAGGCGGTTCATGCCGGTATTCAGCTTGACCGCGACGTCGATCGGATTGGCCAGTTTGCTTGCCACCAGTGCGCGCACCTGCGCCATCGAGTGCACCACCGGGGTCAGCTTGAGCTCGGCACAACGCTGCAGATCGCTGTTGTCGTAGCAACCCTCAAGCATCATGATCGGTTGCTTGATGCCGGCGGCACGCAAGCCCGCCGCCCCGTCAAACTCGACGAGAGCGAAACCGTCGGTCAGGGAAGCAAGCGTTTCAGCAACACGCTGAAGGCCGTGGCCATAGGCATTCGCCTTGACCACGCTCCAGATTTTAGCGCCATCGACTCTGGCACGTACGCGCTTGTGATTATGCGCAAGCGCAGAAAGATCCAGGGTCGCGTAAATTGGCCGTGGCAAGACCCTTAATCCCGAGCCAGCTTGGCGGCGTTCTCACGCATGCGCTTGGCAGCGAATTCAACAAAGGTGGTCACCAGACGCGAACGGAATTTTTCCTTCGGATAGACCATGTACAAGGTACGCATCAGGCGCGGCTTGAGCGGCACCGTCACGAGGTCGCCAAGGCGCTTCGCCTTGATCACCGATGCACGCGAGGCAATCGCAAAACCAAGGCCGCTTTCGACCACGCCATTCAGTGCCTCGGGACCACCCAGTTCCATGACCAGCTTCATCTGATCAGGTGGGATGCCATGCTCCTTGAGATAGTTGTCCGTATATTCACGCGAACCGGAACCGACTTCACGCGACACATAGGGATACTCGGTCAGCTGCTGCGGCGTGATCTCGCTGAACTTGGCCAGCGGGAAGTCGGGGCTGCAGATGACTTGCAGCTCGTCTTCCGAGCAGACCTCGACATCAAGACCGCTCTGATGCGGCGGCGATTCGATCAGGCCAATATCCAGCATGTGCTCGGACACGCGCTGTTGAATGGCTTCCGAGTTCGCCACCACCAGGCGCTGGCGCACTTCGGGATAGGCCGACTTGAATTCGCCCAGAATGCGCGGCAGCATGAATTCGGCGATCGTCATTGACGATCCGACCAGCAGCGAACCACGCACTTCACCAGTCATCTCGGCGACGCGCAGATCCATTTCGCCGGCCAGGCTGAGAATGCGTTCGGCATATTCGAGCACCAGCTCGCCGGCCGGGGTCAATGAAATGCGGCCATGGCCGCGATCGAACAGGCGCGTGTTGAAATGCTCTTCCAGTTGCTTGATCTGGAAAGTTACGGCAGGCTGCGTCATGAACAGCACTTCGGCCGCGCGCGTAAACGACATCTGCTTCGCTACCGCATGGAAAACCTGCAATCTCCGGTCAGCCATCAATCGTCTCCTAGAATAGTTTTTATGGACCTATTCAATCACATTTTTGAATGGCGCGATAGTCTTGCCGCGAATATATGCCTTATGCCCAAGCAACCATGGGCATGACCAAGCAAACCATATTGTCTTTTTTGCTTTCAAGTTCGCCGAAAAAGCCTGACGATAAAGACAGGTTTTCATGATATAAAACCCGCCAAATGAATCTGGGTTTTTACATCATCATGGCCGCGCAGTTTTTCTCCGCGCTGGCCGACAATGCGTTGCTTATCGCTGCAATCGCCATGCTGAGGGACATGCAGGCGCCCGACAGCTATGCGCCGCTGCTGAAAACCTTCTTTACCGTCTCCTACGTCGCCCTGGCAGCGTTCGTTGGCGCTTTTGCCGATTCCATGCCCAAGTGGCGGGTCATGTTCATCAGCAACACCATCAAGATCGGTGGCTGCATGCTGATGTTCTTCGGCGTACATCCGCTGGTGGCCTACGCTGTCGTGGGACTTGGCGCCGCCGCCTACTCCCCGGCCAAGTACGGCATTCTCACCGAATATCTTCCGCCACGCCTCCTGGTTGTTGCCAATGGCTGGATCGAAGGCCTGACTGTCGGTGCCATCATTCTCGGCACCGTACTCGGCGGCATTTTGATCAAGCCGGATTTCGCCGATGCCCTGCTGAGCATCAACATTCCCTTCATCGACACCGGCATCGACACCATGGCCGAGATGAATCTGGTCATCATCGGTTTCCTCTACCTGATCGCCTCGGTTTTCAATCTCTACATTCCGGATACCGGCGTCGACCACGTGCCGCTGAAGAAGAATCCGATGTATCTGCTGCACGAGTTCACCCATTGCGTGAAGCTGCTCTGGCGCGACAAGCTGGGCCAGATTTCGCTGGCGGTCACCACGCTATTCTGGGGCGCAGGCGCCACATTGCAATTCATCGTCATCGAGTGGGCGCGCGCCGCGCTGGATATGGATCTGGCGCACGCCAGCATGCTCCAGGGGGTAGTCGCCATCGGCGTGGCCGTGGGCGCCATCATGGCCGCCAAGATGATCTCGCTGCGCAAGTCGATACGCGTCATCCCGCTCGGCATCTACATGGGCTTCGGCATCATCGTCATGACGCTGGTGCCCTTCATTCCGGAACTCACCATCATCAATCGCGAGTTCATGGTGTTCGGCCGCGAGGTGCGCATCCTGCTCGACCTGCAGGTGAGCATCTCCTTCATCCTGCTGATCATCGTCGGCGCGCTGTCGGGCTTCTTTGTGGTGCCGATGAACGCCCTGCTCCAGCATCGCGGTCACGTACTGATGGGCGCAGGTCACTCGATCGCCGTACAGAACTTCAACGAGAACCTGTCGATTCTCATCGTCACCACTATCTACGCGCTACTGATCCGTGCCCAGCTGCATATCTACTGGATCATCATACTGTTCGGCCTGTGCGTGGCCGGGCTGATGATCCTGATCAAGAAGCGTCATGAAATGAACCAGCGCGAGCACGACGACGTCGCCCTTCTCGAGGACACGACCGGTCACTGACCGGCTGTGCAGCGCTTAGGCCATCGTCCTGCGCGCAAAGCAAAGATCTTCCCAGGCCTTGGCCTTGTCGGACAGATTGCGCAGCAGATAGGCAGGATGATAGGTGACGATCAGCGGAATACCCTTGTAGTCGAACAGCTGACCGCGCGCCGCACCGATCTTGACCTCACGTTGCAACAGCGTCTGCGCCGCCGGGCGGCCTAGCGCCACGATCAGCTTGGGCTGCAAGAGTTCGATCTGGCGTTCCAGATAAGGCCAGCACGCCGCCGTTTCCTCGGGCTCGGGGGTACGGTTGTTGGGCGGCCGGCACTTCACCGAATTGGCAATGTAGACATTCTCACCGCGCCTGAGGTCGATGGCCGCCAGCATGGCATCCAGCAGCTTGCCGGCCTGACCGACGAAGGGTTCGCCGCGCTCATCCTCCTCCGCGCCGGGCCCCTCGCCGACAAACAACCAATCTGCCTGCTGATCGCCGACGCCGAGTACGGCCTGCTTGCGCGCCTTGCACAAATTGCAGGCGCGACATTCGGCGACGGCTGTCGCCAGGGTGTTCCAGTCCATGCCCGATGCGTCGACCGGCGAGGCCGCCCTTTCCGCAACGGGAGCAGCGGGTTCCTGCACGCGCCGCATCGGCGCTGCAAGCATGGCCTCCGCAGTCTCTCCAACCAGCGTCTCCACCGGGGCAGCGGCCGGCGGTTGGGCTTCAATCGCCGGCTCCGATACCGGCGCCACGCTTTCGCGCAAGCGCCATTGCGGGCCGATGCCGAGCTCGCGCAAAATCTGGTCGCGCTGCGGACTCATGCTTGCAATTCCTTCGCCATCAGAACGGCATCCTCACGCTGATTGTCGGTGCTTGCATAGTAACCCTTGCGTAATCCGACCTCGGCAAAACCACTGCGTCGATACAGCGCACGGGCCGGCAGGTTGGAGGCACGCACTTCGAGGAAAATCCGCTCGGCGCCCTGCGTGCGGGCTGCATCCAGAACATGCGCCAGCAGCTCGCGGCCGACGCCATGACGTCGCACTTCAGGCGCCACCGTAATGTTGAGCAGTTCAGCCTCGCCCGGCAGGGGCATTGCCACCGCATAGGCAGCCACGGCGCCCTCTTCAAGCACAACGCTGGCGGCATGGCCGGCGGCGAGCGAGTCGGCGAAATTGCCTCGCGTCCATGGCGTCAGATGGGAGACCGACTCGATGTCGACGACCGCATCCAGATGAGCGAGCGTCATCGGCACCACCTCGATCACCTGGCGCCACCACGGGCCAGACGCTCCGCCGTCGTCAGCGCCACCTTGTCGCGCACATACAGCGGCGCGGCGGTGATCGCGGCCTGGCCTTCGCCGCGTTGGAAGCGCGGCGCTGCCAAACGGCCGACGGCTTCGGCCGTCGGCAGCACCGCCGCATCTGCCTGGGGAAAATGTGCCTGCAGCGTCGCGGCATAAGCCGAAAAACCATCGCCAACCGCATGCCATGCGCCGGCAGGGGCTCTGACCAGCTCGGGCGGCATCACCGCGGGATCGAGTTCACAACGGAAAACATCTTGCGCCTCGCGCACATAGGCCGCGACATAGACCTCGTTCATGCGTGCATCGAGACAGGCAAATACACGCTCGGCGCCGGCATTCAGGGCCACCGCCTCAAGCGTGCAGATACCGACGACCGGCAGGTCAGCCCCGAAGGCCAGCCCCTGCGTCACACCGCAGGCGAGGCGCAAGCCGGTAAAGGCACCGGGCCCGGCGCCAAAGGCGATGCCATCCAACTGCTTCAGCGACACGCCGCCTTCGGCCAGCAGGGACTGCACCCAGGGCAGGAGGCGATCCGAACCGCCGTTGGCGAGAAACTCGCTGCGGACAAGCCAGCTGTCGCCCGTCAGCAGGGCGACGGAGAGATGATGGGTGGAGGTTTCGATGGAGAGCAGATTCACGCCGGCATTTTAACCTGCCACACCGGCGCTCTGCCCTTCGTCAGCGCAATTCGGCCCGACGTCTAGCGATCCGGGCGACGATAGATTTCGCGGCCAGCGTCGTTGACGTCGCGGCGGAGCTGGCGGCGTTCTTCGTCGCTCATCTGAACACGTTGAGGGCGCTGCGGGTCCAGGCGTTCGCGTCGGTCCTCGCGTTCGCGGCTGAAGTCGTTTTGCTGGTTGAATCCGGCCCGGCTGAACTCACGCTCTTCGCGCATGGGGCGCGTAGAATCCTGCGCCAGAACGATCGCACTGGCGGAAAGACTTGCGCAAAGCAGCAGAAAATGCGGTAGTTTCATGGTTATCGGATTCTAGCGGAGTCGCCCGTGCCTGAGACACAAAAGCAGGCTGCGTTGGCATCGGGTTAAGTGCATTGTCTCTTTACGCTGTAAAACCCGTGTTGCAAGGCGCCGGCCTTTGTAATGATTTGTAATGCCTGCTGCGCCATGCGCGCACCCCTCGTTAGGATAAGCGCCTGAAATTCGGATACCTGCACCATGACCAACAACGAATCGCACCACAAGATCCTCATCGTCGACGACGACCTGCGTCTGCGCCAGCAGCTCGAGCGCTATCTCAGCGACCAGGGCTTCCAGTGCCGCAGCGTAGAGGGCGCGGCAGGCATGGACAAGGCACTCGCTAGAGAACTCTACGACCTGATCGTGCTTGACCTCATGATGCCCGGCGAAGACGGCCTCGCCATCTGCCGCCGCCTGCGTGGGGCCGGCAACGACATCGCGGTAATCATGCTAACCGCCAAGGGTGACGATGTGGACCGCATCGTCGGCCTCGAAATCGGCGCCGACGATTACCTCGCCAAGCCCTTCAATCCGCGCGAGCTGGTCGCCCGCATCCATGCAGTGCTGCGTCGCCGCACTGCCCCGCCCCCACCGGGTGCGCCGGCCGAGGGCGGTATCGTCACCTTCGGCGAGATTGCCCTGGATATGGGTACACGCGAACTCAAGCGCGGCGCGGAAGTCACCCGCCTGACCACCGGCGAATTCGGCTTGTTGCGCGTCCTCGTCGAACATCCGCGCCAGCCCATGAGCCGCGACAAGCTGATGGAACTCGCGCGTGGTCGCGAATACGAAGTCTTCGACCGTGCCATCGACGTACAGATGTCACGCCTGCGCAAGCTGATCGAGGAAGATCCGGCCAAGCCGCGCTATCTGCAGACGGTATGGGGTTTCGGCTACGTCTTCGTGCCCGACGGCAGCAAGCAGTAAAAGCCGCGTGAGTTCTCCCTTGCGCAGCCTGCTGCCGCGTACCCTGATGGTACGCACCTTCCTGCTGATCGGCGTACTGATGCTGCTGTCGCTGATGGCCTGGTTCGCCATTTTCACCAGTCTCGAACGCGAGCCGCGCTCGCACCAGATGGCGCAGACGCTGATCAGCGTCGCCAACGTCACGCGCGCGGCGCTGATCTCGGCGCGTCCGGATGCGCGCCGCTATCTGCTGCAGGAACTGTCCGATCGCGAAGGGATCCATATCTACGCGGCCGACGAAAACGATATCGTGCTGCCGAAGCAGATTCCCGAATTTCTCGAGCAAACCGCCGAGTTGGTGCGCAAGGAGCTTGGCCGCGACACGCGCTTCGCGCTCGAACTGAATGGCGAATCGGCACTGTTCGTGAGCTTCCGCATCCACGGCGACGAATACTGGGTCGCCCTGCCGCGCGAACGGATGGAGCGGAAAGTCTCGCAGCAATGGCTAGGCTGGATGATCGCCTCCGGGCTGCTCGCCCTGATCGGCGCATGGCTGATCATGTTTCGCGTGACGCGACCGCTCAAGGCCTTGTCGCATGCGGCCAAGGAAATCGCGCGCGGGCGCAATCCGCCGCCGCTGTCCGAACAGGGACCGGATGAAATCGCCACCGTGGCGCAGGCCTTCAATCAGATGAACACAGCACTGGCGCGTATGGACAGCGACCGGGCGCTGATTCTGGCGGGTATTTCGCACGACTTGCGCACGCCGCTGACGCGCTTGCGCATGGGCATTGAGATGAGCGGCAGCGACGACATCAGTCGCGATGCCATGGTCGCCGACGTCGAGGAAATCGACCGCACCATCGGTCAGTTTCTCGATTTTGCCCGCGCCGACGATGGCGAGGCCTTCGCCGTTACCGATCTGTCGGCCATGCTCGCGGAGATCGTCAACCACTACGCCCGCCTCGGTTACGCAATCACCGCAACAATCGAAGACGACATCAGCGCGACGATGCGCCCCAAGGCCATGCGCCGCGCAGTCTGCAACCTGATCGACAATGCAATCCGCTACGCCCCGGAAACGCCAATCAGCCTGGGTTTGAAGCGTCACGGCCGGCGCGCCGAAATCGACATCGCCGACCGCGGCCCCGGTATTCCCGAAAGCGAACTGGAGCGCCTCAAGCTGCCGTTCACGCGACTGAACGAGGCGCGCAGCAATACCGCCGGTGCCGGCCTCGGCCTCGCCATTGTCGAGCGCATCCTGCGCGGGCATGGTGGCGCTTTTGATCTGTTAGCGCGGGAAGGCGGCGGCCTGCTCGCCCGGCTTACACTCCCGCTTTAACCTCGCCCGGCCTGCCGCCGTCGCATGAAACACCTGTTCGTCGATATATCCTCGCACGGCCTCGGCCACCTTGCGCAAACGGCGCCGATCCTGAATGCGCTTGCGGCCCGGCGTCCGCTGCGGCTGACTGTTCGCAGCGGCCTGACGCAAGCCCAGCTGGCCGGTCGCATCCAAATACCTTTCGCGCATATTCATGCCGCCAGCGACTTCGGCTTCGTCATGCACGACGCGATCAACGTCGATCTCGAAGCCAGTGCCGCACGCTACCGCAGCGCCTATGCAGACTGGTCGGAAAGTGTGGAACAAGAGGCGAGACTGCTGAAAAAACTCGGCCTGGATCTGGTTGTCAGCAATGTGTCACCGCTGCCCCTGGCGGGTGCCGCCGCGGCGGGAATTCCGGCCCTGGCCATGTCCTCACTCAACTGGGACGATCTGTTCTGCCACTATTACGGCACGCAGGCTTGGGCGGCGCCTATCCATGCCGCGATGCACGCTGCCTACGCAGGTGCACGCCGCTTCCTGCGCCTGAGTCCTGGCATGCCGATGTCATCGCTGGACAATGTCACGGTGATCGGCCCGGTAGCCGGCTACACCCAGGGGGAAAGGATGCCCGCACGTGCCGACGTGGCCGACCGGCTTGGCCTGCCGCTCGACAAGCGCTGGCTGCTGATCGCCATGGGCGGCATTGCGCATCGCCTGCCGATTGAGGACTGGCCGGAACTGCCCGGTTTCCAGCTGCTGGTTCCCGCCGCCTGGGAGGTTCAAGCACGCAACGATATCAGCGTCTACAGCGAGGCCGTCTTGCCGTTTGCCGAACTGTTCCCCACTGTGGATGTCGTTCTCTGCAAGCCTGGCTACGGCACTTTCGTCGAGGCGGCGTGCTGCGGCATTCCGGTGCTCTACCTGCCTCGCCCGGACTGGCCCGAAGCCGACTTCCTGACGCAATGGCTGGAACACAACGGGCGGACGGAGAAACTCGCCCCTCAGGTGGGCATCGACGGCCGGCTCGCCACACCCCTGGCCAAATTGCTGGCGCGGCCGGTCCCTCCACGCCCGCGTGCCGACGGCATCGCCGACGCCTTGCGTCTGATCAATGAGCAGCTTGACGAGGGTGATAGCATAAGCGCATGAATGCAACTGTCACACCTTATGAAGCCATCGGCGGCGAAGCCGGCGTGCGCCGCCTGGTCCAGCGCTTTTACGCCTTGATGGATGAACTGCCGGAAGCCTACGCCATCCGTAAGCTCCACCCTGAAGACCTGTCCGGCTCCGAAGAAAAGCTGTTCATGTACTTGTCCGGCTATCTGGGCGGGCCGCAGCTTTTCGTCGAGAAGTTCGGCCACCCCATGCTGCGCGCCCGTCACCTGCCCTTTGCCATCGGCAAGGACGAAGCCGAACAATGGATGATGTGCATGCGCATGGCCATGGACGAATGTGTCAGTCATGAAGGCCTGCGTGTCAACCTGGAAAAGGCGCTGAACGACCTTGCCCACCACATGCGGAACAAGGATTACGGCCAGCCGTAGCTTGTCCTCCAAACCCGCCGATCCTGCGGATCGACTTCGCCTTCGGCATCGCTTTGCGCCCTTTGAGGGCGCAAAGTGTTTCCTGCTCCGACTTTTCTTTACGGTTCGACCAGATCCGCGCTGGCCTGTTTCTTCTGCAGCGCGCGTGCATTGCGGTGCCGGGCCATCAGGCGCGGATCGTTGACGATCTCGCCGATGGTACCGCCGACCACCATGATGACGCCCAGCAGCGGCAAGACCAGCATCAGGCCGGGCACACCAGCGATGGCACCGCCGACGAAGATCATGATGACAGTCAGCAGTGGATGCATGTGCAGGCTCTTGCCTACGGTCAGGGGCATGTACACGAAGTCGTCGAGCATGCGCACAACAATGAATAGCGCCACTGCCGCATAAGCCATGCCGGGCTGATCCGGGAAATCGGTGGCGGCGACCATGACCACCAGCACGCCGCCGGCGATGGAGCCGACGTAGGGAATCCAGGCGAACACGGCACAGATGAAGCCGAGCGCCAACGGCGCCGGCATGTCCATCAACGACAGTCCCGCCGCCAGCGTCAACGTGTCCAGCACAGTCAGCTTCATCAGGCCGTTGAAGTAGGCGCGCGTAGTGCGATCGACCTCGTTGAGCAGGAATAGCGTCTTTTCAAAAAAGGCGTTGGGCACTGCGTCGCTGATGAAGTCCTTGAAGCGACGGCCATCGCGGAGCTGGAAGAAGGTAATAAATGGCACCAGCACCAGAATCGGCAGCCAGGTTCCGGCGCTCATCAGGATAGGTTCGATCTGGTCGTCGGCGAAGCTGTCGACCCAGTGCTTGAGCTGGCCGGAAACCTTGTTGGCGATCTCGGCATCGGCCAGCACCAGCCAGCGGCCTTCGAGCATGCGCAGGCTGCTGTCGAGCAGTTTGAGGCCGCCGTTGATATAACGCATCAGGGAGGTCTGCCAGTCGATCATGTGACTGGCCAACCAGGGAAACCCGAGCGCCATGACGATTGCAGAAATTGCCACCAGACTGCCCATCACCAGTCCGGTCGCCGCATCCACGCTCCAGCCGCGCAGCACCAGCCAACGCACGGACGGCGCCAGCAGGTAGTAGAGGATCAGCGCCAGCAGAAAAGGGGCAACCAGCCACAGCACCTTCTGGAAAACAAACAGGGTCAGGCAGGTGACGGTGATGATCGCCAGCCACACCAGCGGGCCAATCGCATGCGAATCGCGATCGTTCCCGTAGGCAATCACAGCGACTGCTCCACGCGCCGTCCCACCACCGATTCGCGTAGGCGTACGCCGACGTGACGGGCAAGGTTGATGCCGATCTTGGAGGCGATCACCACATGGGTGTGCATCAGATTGTTGAAGTCGTCGCGGAAGAAGACCAGGATCTTGCAGTTGCTGCCGGCTCTTGCCTGGGTCGCACGCGGCGCATTGGTGAGCAACGCCAGCTCGCCAAAGAAACTGCCGGGACCGAGGTCGGCGATGAGCTGCTTCTTGGGATCGCTGTTGCGGCAGATCAGCACATGCCCGGACATGATGATGTAGATCGCATGTCCTTCTTCGCCTTCGTCGAAGAGCACCTCGTGTTCGAGATATTCGCGCTCGTGGAGCAGGCCGGAGACAATGTCGAGTTCGCTGGAAGTCAGATCCTGGAACAGCGACAGCGCGCGCAGGCGCTCGTGATACGGCTTGGACGCACTGCGCCTGAAGAACGTAAACCTCACCCCCTGCCCCCTTGTGTTTTTACTACGACGTTCGGCTAGTCCCTGATCAACAGCGCCGCGGCCTGGGCGGCGATGCCTTCGCCACGCCCGGTAAAACCAAGCTTTTCGGTCGTCTTGCCCTTGATGTTCACTTGCGCTTCGCCAATACCGAGATCCTGCGCGATGTTGGCCACCATGGCCGGCGCGTGCGGCATGATCTTGGGCGCCTGGCAGATGATGGTGGCGTCGACATTGGCCACACGCCAGCCGGCCGCCTTCACGCCTTCCATGGCACCGCGCAGCAGCACGCGGCTGTCGGCGCCCTTCCACTGATCGTCGGTATCGGGAAAGTGGCGGCCAATGTCACCTAGGCCGGCGGCACCGAGCAACGCGTCGGTGATGGCATGCAATAACACGTCGGCGTCCGAATGACCGAGCAGGCCGAGATGATAGGGAATCGTCACACCGCCCATGATGAGCGGACGGCCTTCGACCAGCGCATGTACATCGAAGCCCTGGCCGACGCGTATATCAAATGAAGAAGGCACTGATCATGTCCTTGTTAAATTGTGCCTTCCCAATATTGGGGGTTCTATAAGGGGGCAGCCCCACTTGCTCAAGACGATCGAGCGTCATGCCGGCCCCGCCCGGCTTTGCAGGATCCACTCGGCGATCTGCATGTCGAAAGGGTAAGTGACCTTGAGGTTGCTGCCATCGCTTTCGATCAGTCTCGGCTGCAAACCGATGGCCTCAAGCGCGCTGGCCTCGTCGGTGATTTCGGGCGACAGCGTGACCAGGGCCTCGCTCAGCACGCCATGGCGGAACATCTGCGGCGTCTGCGCCTGCCACATGTGCTCACGCGGCACCGTCTCGACAATGGCGCCACCGATGCCACGCTTCAGCGTGTCGGCTACCTGCACCGCCAGGATGCCGCCGACATCGTCCTCGGCCACTCCGGCGATCAGCTTGTCGACCAAGCTATGGGTCAGGCAGGGGCGCGCCGCATCATGCACCATGACCCAGTCTTCGTCGCTGACGCTCTCGGCCATGGCGGCAAGGCCATTACGCACGCTTTCGGCACGCGTGGCGCCACCGCAACGCAGAATCTTGAGGCGACCGGCAAACGGCAGCCAGTTGTAGTTGGTCCAGTGTGCGTCGCTTTCGGCCAGCACGACAAAGACCTTGTCGATGCGCGGATGACTGGCAAGCACGGACAGTGCGTGAGAGATCATCGGCCCGCCGGCGAGGGGCAGATACTGTTTGGGCAGCGCGCCGCCCATCCGCTCGCCGCTGCCGGCTGCGGGAATCAAGGCAAAGTAGCTCATGCATTGATTGTAGCGGTAGATGGGGCTTTCCCATAGCATCCCAGCCACCGATGGCGAGCAACTGTGGAGTCGCGCCGACACCCGGGCAAACCGTTGCGATGAGGCAATGCCCTGCTCCGTCACCCAGCACGGGCTGAGCGTCGGCGGGAAGGCGGGTTAAACTCCCGTCATGTCAGAACCACGCGTCACCGGCGAAGTCTTCGCCCTGCTCGAAAACACCCGCGATCCCGCTGCCCCGGCCCGCCGCTACACCCGGCCCGTCGGCGCCGTACTTGCCCGCCACCCGGAAGAACTGTCCGCCGCGCTGGCTGCGCTGGAGAGTGCCCGCAGCAAGGGCCTGCATGCCTGCGGCTATATCGCCTACGAAGCCGGTTATGCGCTGCAGGGCCTGCCCCTGCCGGACTTTCCGGAACCCCTGCCGCCGCAGCCGCTGCTGCATTTCCAGCTCTTCGCACAGTGCGAGCTGCTGGAAACCAACGCTGCCGACGCATGGCTGGCATCGCTGGCAGGCGAGGAAGCCGCCGCGGTGCATGCCATCGAACTGGCAGAAGACGAGGCCAACTACAGCCGCAAGGTCGCCCAGATCCGCGGCCTGATTCGCGACGGCGAGACCTATCAGGTCAACTACACCCTGCCCTGCCGCTTCCGCCATGCCGGCAGCGCGGTTGCGCTGTACCGGGCGCTGCGCCAGACCCAGCGTGTCGCCTACTCGGCGTTTATCAACTTTCCGGAGGCGCAGGTGCTGTCGCTCTCGCCCGAGTTGTTTGTCGAACGACGCGGCCAGCAGCTGACCACGCGGCCGATGAAAGGTACCGCCGGCCGTGGCGCCAGTGCCGCCGAAGATCACGAGATTGCCGAGCATCTGCGCAGTGATCCTAAATCGCGGGCGGAAAACCTGATGATCGTCGATCTGCTGCGCAACGACCTGGGCCGCGTCGCCACCACCGGCAGCGTGCAGGTGCCGGCGCTGTTCGAGGTGGAAACCTACGAAACCCTGCAGCAGATGACCTCGACGGTGACCGCAAGGCTGGCAGAAGACACAGCATTTCCCGACATCATCCGGGCCCTGTTTCCCTGCGGCTCGATCACCGGTGCACCGAAACGCCGCACCATGCAGTTGATTGCCGAACTCGAACAGGAGCCGCGCGGCATTTACACCGGCGCCATCGGCTATATCGAGCCGGATGGCGATTTCTGCTTCAGCGTGCCGATCCGCACCGTCGTCAGCGACGCGCCCGGCAAGGCCCTGATGGGGGTTGGCAGCGGCATCGTTTACGACTCCGACGCGCATGCCGAATACGCCGAGGTCAGGCTCAAGACGCGCTTCCTGCATGAGGTGAATCGCCAGCTCGGCCTGATCGAATCAATGCATCTCGGCCCCGACGGCACTATCCGCTACCGAGAGCTGCACTTGGCACGCCTGCGGGCCGCAGCGCAGACCTTCGATTTCTACGTGCCGGAACGGGCCATCCGGGAAGAACTCGACGCCTACACCAAGCACCGCCCGCAGACCGAAGCGCGCCGCCTGCGCCTGCAGCTCAACAGCGACGGCACCTTCAGTCTGGCCGACTTCGCCATTGCAGAGGTGCCGCAGAACCCCGTCGTTCTCATCAGCGCGCAACGCATCGACAGCGGCTCGATCTTCCGCCGCCACAAGACCACGCAGCGCGATCTGTACGAAACCGAGTACGCCCGCGCCGTGGCACAGGGAGCTTACGAAGTGCTGTTTCTCAACGAGCACGGCCGCATCACCGAAGCCGCGCGTCACAATCTTTTCATCCGCTCGAACGGCAAACTTCTCACCCCCCCCATCAGCGAAGGCGCCTTGCCCGGCATCCTGCGGCAAAGCCTGCAGGCGGAGCTGGCCGAGCAAGCCATCTCGCTGGACGATCTGAAGACTGCGGACGCCATCTATGTCGGCAATGCCGTGCGCGGACTCACCGAAGTGAAGCTGCAAGCATGATCACCATCATCCGCGCCCGCCTGATCAACCCCGACCACGCTGCCGCGCTGATGCGCCTGATGGATGAATACGCTGCCGGTCCGACCGGCGGCGGAAAACCGCTCAGCGCCTACACCCGCGCCCACCTCGCCGCCACCCTGCGCACCCGCCCCGGCGCGCATACCCT
>DATMTO010000088.1:0-8641 GCA_035564055.1 Rhodocyclaceae bacterium
ACCCAATACCCACTTCGCCAACGTCAGTGCGTCGGCATCCGACACATTGTTCGGCGGCATGGGAATGCCGCCGGTGGCTGACGCCCACTTCTGGCCGCCGTTGGCTGCGCTACCACCCTTGATGCGCTTGGCCAGGGTTTCGGCCGCCGTCTTGTCGCCGGCATATTTCTTTGCGACGTCCTGATAGCTGGGGCCGACGATCTTCTTGTCGACGGCATGGCACGACATGCAGTTGCTCTTCTTGGCCAGCTCCAGATTGGCCAGTGCCGGCGTTGCGGCCAGCAGGCTGCCTGCTGCCAGCGCGGAAATGATGATCGACTTCATAAGCTCCTCACTTGAAATGAAAATCGGTGGCCCGGGGTAAAGCCGCAGACCATCTTACAGCAAAGCTAACATGCGGGTCCGAGGAAGGACTTGCGTTTCGTCAAGTGAGACAGCATGCCGGCCGGCACAGCGGACATCCGGTCCAGGCGAATCTGCGCAGAGTGGTGCGCCACTGACGCTCATGCCGGCACTTCCCATACCGCCAGCCCGTCAAGCGCCGCGAGATATTCCTCGACGCTGATGAGACCCATGCAAGGCATGGCGCCGATCGGCAGCGCCTCACCCCGGGCGAGCTTGCGCGCCAGCGCGATGGCCGCGCCACATGGAATATGCGGGCCATGGTGCTGGGCCGCCAGCAGATGCCAGTTGAGTTCCTGCCCGTTGCCGTCGTGGTCGAGGCCGCGCAGGGTGACGAACATGCCGCCCTTGTCGCTCAGCAGCGGCTCCATCCAGGTGCTGATTCGCGCCAGCGGCGCGACCCAGGCGGAAAGACTCTTGAGCAGCCCGGCGCGGACCAGCTGCGCGCCGGCCCAGACCACGAAGTGTCCCAGCGTGCTGGCGAAGCCGGCATGAAAAGTAACGGTGCGTACGCCCGGATAGCGCTCGGGAAAGAGGTCGAGATCGGGTACGTCGCAGCTGCCGAGCCAACGCCTGCCGACAGGCGCGGGAAAGTCATGCGTGCATGCATCGAGCCAGCCGAAGGTGACTTTCCATTCACCCTGCTCAAGGCGGCTGAAGGGCTTGCCGCAATAGCCGAACACGCCCGCCATCGTCGCAAGGCCCGGCGTGCGGGCGCCCGAACCGATGCCGTGCCGTATCTCCTGCAACTGCAGAAAACGCGGCAGATAACGATCGACGACCGCCGAGGACAAGGAGGGCAGCGAGCTGGCGCCGCTGGTGACGAGCACGCCGCGCTTGCGCGCGGCCTCATCCAGTGCGGCAATGCCGGTTACGAAGCCGCGCCCGTCGGCCAGGTCGATATAGTTCGCCCCGGCTTTGATCGCGGCTTGCGCCACGGCGTAGTTCTGCCCCTGAAACGGGCCGGCGGTGTGAATGACGGTGTTGACGCCGAGCCGCTCGAGTTGATCGGCCAGGTCTGCAGCCGTGGCGTCGATCGAGATGGCATGTGTCGCTTCCAGTGACAACGCCTCCGCCTTGGCACGCGCCTTGTGCAAATCGCGGCCGCCAATCAGCAGCTTGATGCCGTTGTCGTGGGCGAGCGCCGCGCAGATACGCCCGCCAAAAAATCCATAGCCACCGAGTACGAGAATGCTGTGCATATCCGTTCGCGAATGAAAAAGGCCGCCGGAGTTTAACCCGGCGGCCTTGATGGCGGTGAGCAGTATCGGCTTAACGTTCGATCTGCGTCACATCACGCACCGCGCCCGTGTCGGCACTGGTCGTCATGGCGGCGTAGGCGCGCAGCGCGGCAGAAACCACACGTTCGCGGTTGGCTGGCTTCCACGCCTTGCTGCCCTTGGCTTCCATGGCGGCACGGCGCTTGGCGAGTTCCTCATCGCTGATGCGCAGGGCGATGGTGCGGTTGGGGATGTCGATGTCGATGATGTCGCCGTCATTGATCAGCGCGATGGCGCCGCCCATCGCGGCTTCCGGCGAAGCGTGGCCGATGGACAGGCCGGAGGTGCCGCCGGAGAAACGGCCATCGGTCAGCAGGGCGCATTCCTTGCCCAGGCCCTTGGACTTGAGGAAGGTGGTCGGATAGAGCATTTCCTGCATGCCGGGGCCGCCCTTGGGACCTTCGTAGCGGATCACCACCACGTCGCCCGCCTTGACCTTGTCGCCGAGGATGCCGTCGCAGGCGCTGTCCTGGCTTTCGAAGACGACGGCCGGGCCGGAGAACTTGAGGATGGATTCATCCACGCCGGCGGTCTTGACGATGCAACCCTTGAGGGCGATGTTGCCGTGCAGGACGGCGAGACCGCCATCCTGGGAGAATGCATGCTCCTTGTTGCGGATCACGCCACCGGCGCGGTCGATGTCGAGTTCGTTGTAACGGCGATCCTGCGAGAAGGCGACCTGGGTCGGGATGCCGCCGGGTGCTGCACGGTAGAACTTCTTGATGTCCTCGTCCTGGGTGCGCATCACATCGTACTTGTCGATCGCCTCGCCCAGCGTGCGGCTGTGCACGGTCGGGCAGTTGCGGTGGAGCAGGCCGGCGCGATCCAGTTCGCCGAGGATGCCCATGATGCCGCCGGCACGATGCACATCTTCCATGTGTACGTCGGCCTTAGCCGGTGCGACCTTGGACAGGCAGGGCACGCGGCGCGAAACGCGGTCAATGTCGGCCATCTTGAAGTTGACGCCGGCTTCGGTGGCAGCGGCGAGCAAATGCAACACGGTGTTGGTTGAGCCGCCCATGGCGACGTCGAGGCTCATCGCATTCTCAAAGGCTTCGAAACTGGCGATGGAGCGCGGCAGGATGGAGCTGTCGCCCTGCTCGTAGTAACGCTTGGCCAGTTCAACCGAGAGACGGCCGGCGCGCAGGAACAGGTCGCGGCGGTCGGCGTGGGTAGCGAGAATCGAGCCGTTGCCCGGCAGCGACAGGCCCAGCACTTCGGTCAGGCAGTTCATCGAGTTGGCGGTGAACATGCCGGAGCATGAGCCGCAGGTCGGACAGGCCGAACGTTCGTAGGCTTCCGACTCCTCATCCGAGCAGGTCGGGTCGGCGCCCTTGATCATGGCGTCGACGAGGTCGACGGCGATGGTCTTGATGCCGCCTTCAAGATCGGACAGCTTGACCTTGCCGGCTTCCATCGGGCCGCCAGAGACAAACACGGCGGGGATGTTGAGGCGCATCGCGGCCATCAGCATGCCCGGGGTGATCTTGTCGCAGTTCGAGATACACACCATGGCGTCGGCGCAGTGGGCATTGACCATGTATTCGACGCTGTCGGCGATGAGTTCACGCGACGGCAGCGAATAAAGCATGCCGCCGTGACCCATGGCGATGCCGTCGTCAACAGCGATGGTGTTGAATTCCTTGGCCACGCCGCCGGCCGCCTCGATTTCGCGGGCGACCATCTGGCCGAGGTCCTTGAGGTGCACATGGCCCGGCACGAATTGGGTGAAGGAGTTGACGACGGCGATGATGGGCTTGCCGAAGTCGCCGTCCTTCATGCCGGTGGCGCGCCACAGCGCGCGCGCGCCGGCCATGTTGCGGCCGTGGGTCGACGTTTTCGAACGATAGTCGGGCATTGCTTTTCTCCAGGTGCAGCCGGGGGGAATTGTTTCTGCGTCTTGCGGGAAAGAGGACGCTGGAACGGCTAAGTTAGAATTGAATTTTAGCATTTTGGACACTACCTCCGCCCATGCTGGTCCATCCCCAATTCGACCCCATCGCCATCCAGATCGGCCCCCTCGGCATCCATTGGTACGGCTTGATGTATCTGGTCGGCTTTGTCGGTTTCCTGTATCTGGGCAAACTGCGCGCCAAGCGCTTCCCCGAACGCGGCTTGAGCGTCGAGGCGGTTGACGATCTGCTCACTTACGGCGTGCTCGGCGTCATCATCGGTGGCCGGCTGGGCGAGGTGCTGTTCTACCAGCCCGGCTATTACTTCAGTCATCCGTTCGAAATCCTGGCCATCTGGAAAGGCGGCATGAGCTTCCACGGCGGCTTCCTGGGCGTGCTTGCCGCTGTTGCGCTGTTTGCCAAACGCCGCGGACTGACCTTCTTCCAGGTCACCGACTTCATCGCGCCGCTGGTGCCTTTGGGTCTGATGACGGGGCGCATCGGCAACTTCATCAACGGCGAGTTGTGGGGGCGCCCGGCCGATCCCTCGCTGCCCTGGGCCATGATCTTCCCCAATGTCGACAATCTGCCGCGCCATCCCTCACAGCTCTATCAGGCCGCCGGCGAGGGCCTGTGCCTGTTTCTCATTCTCTGGCTGTTTACCAACAAGAACCGGCCGGTCGGTGCGGTGTCGGGCCTGTTTCTGATCGGTTACGGCGCTTTCCGATTTATCGCCGAGTATTTTCGTGAGCCGGATGCCGGCATCTTCGGGCACTCCTACGTGATCAGCATGGGCCAGTGGCTGTCGCTGCCGATGATCCTGATCGGCGTCTGGTTCATGCTGCGCGCTTACAGAAAATGAGCCGTCCCTTCCGCCTTCTCGGCGTGCATCACGTGGCGATCGGCAACACCGATCTGGCGCGGCTGCGGCATTTGTGGGGTGACCTGCTCGGTCTGCCGCTCGGTGAGACTTTCGTGCTTGAGTCCGAGAATGTGACCGGCAGTATCGCGCGCCTTGGCAGTGGCGCCCACGCGGTCGAGATTGATCTGCTGCAGCCGCTTGATATGGACAGCAAGCCGGCGCCGCATCTGCCGCCGCTCAATCACGTCGCATTCTGGGTTGATCACCTGGCGCTGGCGGTGGAGTGGCTGACGGCACACGGCGTGTGCTTTACGCCGGGCGGCATCCGCCGTGGCGCCGAAGGTCGCGAGATGGCCTTCATCCATCCCAAGGCCAGCGCTGATTTTCCCTGCGGCGGCGAGGGCGTGATGATCGAACTGGTGCAGGCGCCGCCCGTGGTGATTGCGGCCTACGCAACAATTGCTGCGGCACGCTGACGCCAGGGCGTGCGGTGCGGCAAGGCGGCATTCGTGAATGGTATAGTCAGCGCCAAGCGGGCTCAGTACGGCACTGACAGTCCGTCTGTTCGAACTTTGTGGAGACGCGATGAAAAGTACGCACTTTCCCGAACCTTTCGTTGCCGTAGGTTGCAGTGGTTGCCGCAATCCGCACGAGCTGGGTTTCGATTTCACCATGGCCTTCCAGCCCATCGTGGACATGCAGCTGCGCCGCCCCTACGCCTATGAGGCGCTGGTCCGCGGCGTGAACGGCGAAGGCGCCGGCAGCATCCTGGCCAAGGTCAACGACGACAACCGTTACCGCTTCGATCAGGCTTGCCGGGTCAAGGCGATCGAGCTGGCCAGCCGTCTTGGCCTCCATAAACTGCCGGACTGCAAGCTCAGCATCAACTTCATGCCGGGTGCGGTGTACCGCCCCGAGACCTGCATACGCGCGACGCTGGAAGCCAGCCGCGAATTCGACTTTCCGACCGACCGCCTCATGTTTGAAGTGACCGAAGGCGAACGCGTCGCCGATCCGCAGCATCTGGTCGGCATCTTCCAGGAATATCGGCGCCAGGGGTTCACCACCGCCATCGATGATTTCGGCTCCGGCTACTCGGGCCTTAATCTGCTCGCCACCTTCCAGCCGCAGGTTCTGAAGCTGGACATGGAGCTGACGCGCGACATCTGTAATCACTCGGTCCGTCAGGCCATCGTCGCCGGTGTGCTGCTGGTGGCGGAAAAGCTTGGTATCACCGTGATTGCCGAGGGTGTTGAAACGCAGAGCGAATGCGATTGCCTGGTGCGCATGGGCGTGCGCTACATCCAGGGTTATCTGTTCGCCAAGCCGGCGCTGGAACAGCTGCAGACCGACCTGTTCAACTGAGGTCGCGCCCAGGTGGGGCTAAACAAGCCCGTTTAGAACGGGCGAATCCACACTGGCCGCAGCTGTGCCGCCTGTGGTGCCTCGATGGCGGCGTCTATCTGTGCCAGCAGCGTCTCCTTGTCCTTGCCGAGCACGCCTTTCAATACCAGCTGGTTGGAGGCGTGGTCACTGCGGAAGATGGTCTGCTCCAGTTCCAGTGCGCCGACGAAGGTGCGCAACTCCCTGAATAGTTCAGGCTGCGACAACTTCTCGTAGCTGCCGCCCTGCTGCGCGTAGCCGGCACGAAAGCGCGCTTCGCCATGCGGGTGGTTGATCACCAGTGACGACAGATATTCGGGTTGCGTCGCGTTGGCCAGGCGCGCTGAGTTCGTCGCGTGCTGTTCGCTGTAGTGTTTGCCGCCGACGCCGTTGATGATCATCACTGAACGCTTGATGCCAGCCTCCCCCAGATTGTTTAATGCGGCGACCGTGCCGGCATGGGTATCGCCCTTGGCGATGCTGTCGAGCACGAAGTCGTCGCCGGACTCGGCGCCCATGTAGATCAGCTTGAGTCCGGCCTCGCGTAGTTGCTTGAGTTCAGCGACAGACTTGCCACGCAGATTGAATGAAGAACAGTAGGACGATACGCGGTCGACCGTCGGCAGGTGCGCGCGGATCAGATCGAGAATGCGCAGCAGGCGCCGTACCGATAGCGACATGGCATCGCCATCGGCGAGGAAGACGCGGCGTACGTCCTGCAGATGCTGGCCGGCCCACGCGATTTCGGCTTCTACGGCGGCGTCCGGCTTGAGCGAGAACTTCTTCTGCGGCTGCGTGTACATGTCGCAGTAAGAGCACTTGTTCCAGCTGCAGCCGTTGGTGACCTGAAAGATGAGCGAGCGCGCCTCGCTGGGCGGGCGGAACAGGGGTTCGATATAGGTAATGGGCGAGTTGCGCATGGCAACACCATTTTAGCCGCCGGCGCTCGGATTGCCGATGATTACCTTATCTGACCCGGGCGGTTTTCCCCGTATGATTCCGGCTCGATATCGATCCGGGCGTCTCCCATCTCGTATGGCAATCGGTTTATCCCTTTATCTGGACATCCTGCGTTTTCTGTTGGCCCTGATCGTGCTGCTTTCACATGCACGGGCGCAAGCGTGGACAGGCGGAATCCTGTGGCGTACGGAGTTCTTTGCCCAGCCCGCAGTGATCGGTTTTTTTGTCCTGTCCGGATTCGTGATTGCGTATGTGACCGATCACAAGGAAAAAGATCTGCGCAGTTATTTGGCCAGCCGTGCGGCTCGCTTGTACTCGGTGATAGTGCCAGCGCTGGCACTGACGCTGGTCGTCGATGCCTGGGGATGGCACAGTTTCCCGTGGAATTACGGATACAACCCGCTGGGCGACGAGGCGGCGCAGCCGCTTCTGCGCTATCTGGGCGCCCTGCTCATGCTCACCTCCATGGGCGTGGTCGGGTATCCCACCGGAGAGTTACATGTCTTCTTCCCGCCCGGAACAAACTGGCCCTTCTGGTCGCTGAGCAATGAGCTGATCTACTACCTTTTTTTCGCGATCTGGCTGTTTGTCCGCAAGCCCCGTGCATATGCGTTGTATGTCTTGCTCGCCTTCTTCGCCGGCGTCGAGATCATGGCCTTGTTTCCCCTCTGGATCCTGGGGGTGCTGACCTACAAAGCGACGCGTCGCTACACGCCGGGCGCGTTCTCTGGCGGAGCCATGTTTCTGCTGTCTGCGCTGGCGGGGCTGTACATCTGTATGCAGGTCGATGGCATCTGGCAACAGAAGACACTTCTGAGCCGGGCGCTGCATCAGGATTATGTGATCGGCGTGTTGGTCGCCCTGAATATCTTCGGCGCCTCGCAGCTCCGGCTGTTTGACCGAATCTTGCCCGCTGCAGCCGGGGTCATACGCTGGCTGGGTCTGCTGACGTTTCCCTTGTATCTCTGCCATCGGCCACTGTTGCATTTTTTCAGCGGCGTGCAGGTGGCTGTGCCCGGCAGCTGGTTGCAGAACCTCTACCTCTTTGGCGCGGTTTTTCTGGTTACGGCGGCGCTGACGGTCTTGTCGGAGCGGCTGCGCGCCAGCCTGCGCAAATTGCTCGGCGCAAAGCGGGCCGTCGACGCCATGACTTCGGCAGCAACTGAGTCGGTCGCCGCGATTGCGCCGACTCCGACCAAGCCGCCCGATCCGGCCGCAAGCAGACCTAGCTGATTTCCGCCTCATCGAGGGCGCGCAGGATCTGCATTCCGTAGGCCTCAAGCTTCTTTTCGCCGACGCCGCTGATGCCGCGCAAATCGGCCAGCGTCCTGGGTTCGGTACTGGCCATCTCGGCCAGTACCGCGTCGTGGAAGACGACATAGGCGGGCACGTTATGCTCCTTGGCCACGCTCGCACGCCAGGCCTTGAGCGCGTTGTAGCGCAGCGTCGCCAGCGCATCCAGCTCAATCGGCGCTGCCTTGCCGCGGCTGCCGGCTCGCCCGCTACCGCGAGCATCGCGGCTGCGTCGGGCTTCGCTGGGCTGGCGCAGAAGCAGCTGCACTTCGCCCTTCAGCACGCTGCGCGCACTTTCGGTCAGTTCCAGGGTGCCGTATTCGCCTTCGGCGCGCAGATGCCCGAGTGCGATCAGCTGGCGTAGAACGCCGCGCCACTGTTGTTCGCTCAGATCTGCACCAATACCCCAGGTACTGAGTTCAGTGTGGCCATACTGTGCGACCTTGTCGGTCTGTTTGCCACGCAATACGTCGATCAGATGTACGGCGCCGAAGCGTTGGCCGCCGTGCTGGTGGAAGCGGAACACGCAGCTTAGTGCCTTGCGCGCAGCCTCGGTGGCGTCCCAGGTT
>DATMTO010000089.1:0-6406 GCA_035564055.1 Rhodocyclaceae bacterium
TTTTTGCGTCTGCGCCGACGGCGGACAGGCTTAACGGGACTCCTTGATCAGCCGGTTGTTGGTCGGCTGAATCGGACGCGCATTGTTGGAGTAGAGGCGGCCGAAGATGGCGATCTGTTCGAGAGAAACCTGCAGCGGCTGTTTCATCACCATCCACAGCACCTCCTCGGTGCAGGGCGGCGTGGTCAACGAACCCATATAGGTCCAGTAGTCGCGTTTTTCCGGCAGCAGCTTGTTGAGGTCGATCGGCGCGGACGGCGATACCACCATCCCTTGCTCAAGCGGCAGGTTGTTCCAGATAGCCTGAATCACCGGGTGTTCGGGGCCGCGCTCCACCAGGACGGCGACAACCGCAAGGCGGCCTTCCGCGTCCTTGTGCACCAGATGCACGACCATGTCGTAGCTGCGGCCATTGACGCGCTCTTCAGCCGGCTTGTGGAAGTGGAACTGGAGCAGCTGGTAAGTGCGTCCCATGATGGTGATGTTGAAACCGTCGGGAACATTCACCTGAATGGTGTGCCCGTTGTCGATCACCGAGTAGCTGGTCGAGCCGTAGTTGAACTTGATCGGTTCAAGGTCCACGCGAATGCCATCGCCGATGTCGATCGGCGACTGGCGCTTTCCATTGGCGCAGGCCTGGTTGTCGGGGCTGAGGTGGGACCAGAATTCGGGCCCGCCCTTACCCTCGTAGGACCAGTGCACGGGCGCGTGCTTGCTGTCGACGGCGCCTGCAGCCGCTGCCGACTTGGCCGCGCTCGATGAGTTGGTGGCGTTGGTGGTGCGCAATTTGCGCGGGCCGAAGGTGGCGAGCTGACGCTCGATCTCGGCGCGACTGACGTTGCCGGTGTGATAGTTCGGCGATTCGACCGGGCCGGTCGCCGCTTTCTTTTCAGCGGGCGGTCTGGCTTCCTTGTTAACTGGTTTGCCGTTGCCTGTAGCGGAAAGGTCGGCCGCGGCCTTTTCTGTGCTGTTTTTTTCCGCAGCATTTTGTTCTGCAGCCGGCTTCTCGGTAGCGTGCTTGTCTGCCCCCGGCTTGTTTGCAGCGCCCTTGCTGGCTGGCTTGGCGCTCTCCGTCTTGGCGGGGGTGGCCGGATTGTCGACAGTGGCGGGGTCAATCTTCGGCAGATCAATGAAGCGCGGCTTGGTGGTATCCGCAACCGTCATCGCGCTGGCCTTTTGTTCATGCATTTCGGCCGTGCTGGCGTGGGCCTTGGCCGGAGCGGCGGGGGCTGTGGCGGGCGCCATGACCGAGAGTACCTGTTCGGCCAGGTCCTTCATTTCGCCGACCGCACGCGGCTTGCACACCTCGGGCAACAACTTCTCTTCAAAGCTGCCGGCGTTGATTTCAACCACGCGAGGGGCTTCCACCTTCTCCTCGCGCACCACCTGTCCCTTGGCGTCGACATAGACCCGTTTCAGGGTCATGTAGTCGCGCTTCTTGCAGTTATAGCTGTTGAGCGCCTCGATCGAGTTGTAACGGACGCCGGTATAGGCATCCGGGATGTCGAAGCCCAGCGTCAGGCGGCTCCAGGCGGCGGTATTGCCGTTCGGCAGACGGGTGATGCGGGCCTTGTCTAGGGAAATGTGTTCGCTTTCGCGCTTGTCGATCAGCTGCCATGACTGACTGGGCTGCGGCGCTGCCATGGCGGTCAGGCCGGGCAGGGCGATTAACAAGCTGGTTAGAAAGGTTTTGCGCATGTCCAGGATCCGGTCGGCAGAGCACGTCAATGGCATAACGGCCGGCATAGCATGAACTTTAGGCGATTGTGCCCTGCTTAGCCCGTGGGCAATTCCTTAAGTGCTTGTTCTGGCTTGATAATCCGGTAGCGGCCGAGCATTTTTCGATTCAGCTTCAACAAGGCCTTGTCCGAGCTGACCAGCCAGTCGGCCTCAATGTCGCGCGCCAGTTCGAGGAATTTCTGGTCGTCCTTGTCCTTGCAGCGCGGCAGGGGCGCGGGTTCAAGCGGTAACAGCGACTGCGGCTGACGGGCTACGGCCACATAGGCCTCGAAAGCGGCCAGCTGGCGCTCCGGCTCCAGTTTGAACATGGCGTAGTCGAGCACACGCCGGAACTCCTCGAGGCAGTCGGGGCGGGTATAGGCGAACCAACGGCCGGCATCGACCTGGGCGCGTAAGGGCGCAAAGCGGCTGTCGGCGAACACGAACATCGACAGCAGCACATTGGTGTCGAAGACCACGCGCAGGGGGCGGTCCAGCGGCATCTGAAACGGCTGTGCGAGGCTGTTCATGCGCGGTAACGGAAGACGTCGCCGTCCGCCTCGCGCTTGAGCTCGCCGCGCCGCTCAAGGAAATTGAGGTGAGCGATGGCTTCGCTCATGGCGAAGAAGGTCTGGTGCGGATCGGTGATGTCGCGCTGGAACAGCACCGGCAGCAGCGACGCGGCGGTATGCGCCTGCTGGCGGCAGGCAGCAACCAGATCCGCGCAACGGTCGGCATGGTGCTTTTCGAGCGCCGCTACGCGCGCGTGGATGCCGCGGAAAGGGCGGCCGTGCGAGGGCAGGGCGAGCGTATCCGCCGGCAGCGCGCTGAACTTGCGGATCGAGGCGAGGAAGTCGCTGAGCGAGTCCTCGTCCGGATTGGGCGCGAAGACGGCGACATTGGTCGAGATCGACGGCAGCATCATGTCGCCGCCGATGAGCACACCGAGCGCTTCGCAGTACAAGGCGGCATGTTCGGGACAATGACCATGGCCGATGATGACGCGCCAGTCATGGGCCCCGATACGCACGCTGTCGTCTTCGCGCAGCACGGTGTAGGTGGCAGGAATTTGCGGCACCGCGCGACGGTAGGCGTTGCCTCGTTCGGCCAGTGCCTGCAGGCGCTCCGCTCCGAGGCCGTGGCGGCGGAACAGTTCGCCGGTCGCCGTCGGCGAGTAGTTGCCGATCTCGTTGGCAAAGGCCTGCGCGGTCAGGTATTCTGCCTGGGTCATGGTCAGCGGCGCGCCGGTGTGCTCCTGCAGCCAGGCCGACAGACCGAGATGATCCGGATGGTAGTGCGTGACGATCTGGCGCGACAGGGGATAGGCGGAGATGAGCGTCTTCCAGTGCAGCTTGACGTCGCCCATGTCCATGCCGGTATCGACGGCGCACCACCGGCCGTCGCCGTCTTCAAGCAACCACAGATTGATGTGATTGAGCGCGTAGGGCAGGGGCATGCGTATCCAGCGCACGCCGGGCGCAAGCGCCATGGCGGTGCCGGGTTCCGGCAAGCTGTCGCCGTAGGGGTAGACGATCGCGCTCATGCGGAGATGTTCAGCGTTTGGCGATGCGGTACACGCCAAGGCTGCCGAGGAAGTTGTGCTCTTCGTGCACCGGCTGGCCCTTGGCGTCGAGCACTTCACGCGTGCGGATGACGATGCCGAGCTGTTCGCACAGGGCTTCGAAATCGGCCAATGTGAAGAAGCGCACGTTCGGCGTGTCGTACCACTGGTAAGGCAGATCTTCGGAGACCGGCATGCGGCCGTTGAGCACGGCCTGGCGATTCTTCCAGTAGCCGAAGTTGGGCACGCTGACGACGGCCTCGCGGCCGACGCGCAGCATTTCGCGCAGCGTGTTCTCGGTGTGCTTGACGGTCTGTAGCGTGCGCGACAGCACGACGTGCTCGAAGGCATTGTCCTCGAATTCGGCCAACCCGCGGTCGATATCGGCCTGCACCACGTTGATGCTGTTCTTGATGGAGGCGAGTACACCCTGCGCGTCGATTTCAACGCCATAGCCGCGCGCGCCGCGCTGCTCGATCAGCAGTTTGAGCAGCGAGCCGTCGCCACAGCCGAGGTCGAGCACGCGTTCCCCGGGCTGCACCCAGCCGGCAATGATGTTCCAGTCGGAACGGTTGGCCAGTACTTTTTTCGTTGCCGCGTTCATGCCTGCACCTTCTTGAGATAGGCGTCGATGACCGCGTGATAGTAAGGATCATCGAGCAGGAAGGAGTCGTGACCGAAGGCGAGATCGATCTCGGCATAGGAGACATTCTTCTCGGCGGCCAGCAGCGCCGAGACGATCTCGCGCGAGCGTTCCGGCGAGAAGCGCCAGTCGGTGGTGAAGGAGACGACCAGGAAGTCCGAGCTGGCGCGGCGCATCACCGCAGTGAGGTCGCCGTTCTCTTCGCGCGAGGGATCGAAGTAGTCGAGCGCACGCGTCATCAGCAGATAGGTGTTGGCGTCGAAATAGCCAGCGAACTTGTCGCCCTGATAGTGCAGATAGGACTCGATCTGGAAGTCGACGTCGAAGCCGAAGGACAGATTGTCGTTACGCAGGCCGCGGCCGAATTTCTCGCCCATCTGATCGTCGGACAGATAGGTGATGTGGCCGAGCATGCGGGCCAGGCGCAGGCCGCGCACCGGACGGGCATTGTGTTCGTAGTAGTTGCCGCCGTAGAACTCCGGATCGGTGAGGATGGCCTGGCGGGCGACGTCGTTGAAGGCGATGTTCTGCGCGGTGAGATAAGGTGCGGCAGCGATGACGATGGTGTGCTTGACGCGCTCGGGATAGGTCACGCTCCAGCGCAACGCCTGCATGCCGCCAAGACTGCCGCCGATGACTGCCGCCCAGCACTTGATCCCAAGGCGGTCGGCCAGGCGGGCCTGGGTATGCACCCAGTCGATCACGGTGACGACCGGGAAGTCCGCGCCCCAGGGCTTGCCGGTGGCGGGGTTGATGCTGGCCGGGCCGGTCGAGCCGTGGCAGCCGCCGAGATTGTTCACGCCGACGATGAAGAATTTGTCGGTGTCGAGCGGCCGGCCCGGGCCGATGATGTTGTCCCACCAGCCGATGTTCTTGGGCTGGTCGACATAGTGGCCGGCAACGTGATGGTGGCCGGAGAGCGCATGGCAGACGAGGATGGCGTTGCTACCGTCGGCGTTGAGCGTGCCGTAAGTCTCATACACCAGGTCGTAGGCGGGCATCACCTGGCCGCTGCGCAAGGTGAGCGGTTCGTCGAAATGTGCGCGCTGCGCCTCTACGAGGCCAACGCCGGATGTTTGTGTCGCTGTCTGTATGGTCATTGCAAAAAACAAAAAACCCGATCGGCTCAGTTGGGTAGCTGGAGCGAGATCGGGTTAGTCCAATTCTCGCTTTAGCCCTATTTATTCCGCGCCGGCAAGCTGAGCTCAAAGGGGCGCGATGCAGTGGGCGAAGATTAAGGCGCGGCGCCGATTTTGTCAATCTTCTGACGGGCTTACGCGTGCCGAGCGCAGGCGCGGGCCGCCCGTGGCATCATCGCATCCATGCAAAACGATGCTGCCCTGCTGTGGTTCCGCCGCGATCTGCGCCTGATCGACCATACCGCCCTTCATCATGCGCTGGACAACCATGCCCGCGTGTATTGCGCCTTCGTCTTCGATACCACGATCCTGGCCGGCCTACCGCGTCGCGATCGGCGCGTCGAGTTCATCTGGCATGCGCTGCGCGAGCTCGATCAGTTGCTGCGCGAACAGGGCGGCGCGCTGATTGTCCGGCACGGCGATCCGCTGGCTGAGATCCCGCAACTGGCACGGCGCCTCGGCGTGGCCGCCGTTTATGCCAACCGCGACTACGAGCCACAGGCCGTTGCCCGCGACGCTGCCGTGGCGCAGTCGCTAGCGGCCATGGAGATCGGCTTTCGCGACTTCAAGGATCAGGTGATCTTCGAGAAGAGCGAGGTGATGACGCAGTCCGGCACGCCGTTCTCGGTGTTCACGCCGTACAAGAACGCCTGGCTCAAGCGCCTGTTGCCGGGCGACCTGCAGGTGCGCGAAACGAATTTCGGCCGATTGACGCAGCCCGACTTCGAGACCGCCATCCCTGCGCTGGCCGAGCTCAGCTTCGAGCCGAGCAACCTCGGCGAGCTCAAGTTTCCGCTCGGCGCCAGCGGCGCGGCGGCATTGTTCGAGGATTTCCAGGCGCGCATCGACAGTTACAAGGAGGCGCGCGATTTCCCCGCCGTGAAGGGCGTGTCCTATCTGTCCACGCACCTGCGCTTCGGCACCCTGTCGATCCGCCAGCTGGCCGCGTTCGCCTATACCCGCGGCGGCCGCGGCGCCGAGACCTGGCTGTCGGAGCTGATCTGGCGCGAGTTCTACATGATGATCCTGTGGCATCGCCCGGATGTGGTCGAACGCTGTTTCAAACCTGAGTACGATGCCTTGGCCTGGGACGACGATGAAGCGCTCTTCAAGGTCTGGTGCGAGGCCCGTACCGGTTACCCCATTGTTGATGCGGCCATGCGCCAGATCAACCAGAGCGGCTACATGCACAATCGCCTGCGCATGATCGTGGCGTCGTTCCTGACCAAAGACCTCGGCATTTCCTGGCGCCGCGGCGAAGCCTATTTCGCCGAGCATCTCAACGACTTCGAGCTGGCCTCCAACAATGGCGGCTGGCAGTGGGCGGCTTCGACCGGCTGCGAC